>CALLBC010000157.1 GCA_938001965.1 uncultured Bdellovibrionales bacterium
AACTCCACTGGCTGCACCATTTAGTTTTGTTGGTGGTATTTATCCTGGCGGTGGTACTTGTGCTGCAACTTTGGCAGCAGGGGCCAGTTGTACCATTGTTGTTGAAGTGGATGTGTTTTTCTCTGGCCCTATGTTTGGAGGCTTTGAACTACAATACGATATTTCTTCCACGCCAGTTGTACAAAATATTACAAGTATAACTTTAACTGCCAATGGTGTTAGTACAACGTCTGGTGCCAACCTTGTAATGAGTGATCTTGACCCATATGATTTTGGTGATGTTGCCATATCAAGTTCAGTTGATAAAACTTTTACTTTAGCTAATACCGGAGGATCTACAGCCACAAATATTACTACCACAGGCCTAGTGTTTCCGTTGCAGTTTAAAGGTGGTGGGTATCCTGGAACTGGTGGTGATTGCTCGGGCTCATTAGCGCCAGGAGCAACATGTTCAGTAATTATATCTTTTAACCCAGTCAGTGCTGGCTTATTTACAGGGGCTTTGAGTTTAAGTTACTCGGGGAATGTGGCCTCTTTAGTTAAAAACTTAATTGGTACAGGTACAACCACAGCATTACTAATCGTGACGGACCCTGGAACAAGTTCAACTGTGATTGATTTTGGCAATGTGATAGTCGATGGTTCAGTCACCAAAATTTTAAACTTACAAAATGTTGGTAGTGTGCCAGCCATGTCAATTTCTGATGGTGGGCTAATCGCTCCATTTAGTTTTTCTGGTGGAGCTTTCCCTGGAACCGTAGGAACTTGTGGGGCCACACTTGCTGGCGGAGCCAGTTGTACAATCTCAGTTGACTTCGATCCAACAACGATTGGACATCATAGTGGCTTAATAGATATATCATACAATGATGGTGTCGGTGCTGTAAATTCTGTGACTGATGTAATTGGTTACTCCACTTCTGGAGCAGCGTTAGCTTTTAACGATGTGGATCCATATGATTTTGGAGCTGTTGCTGTGGGTGCCATTGCAGAATACACTTTCACTTTAGCCAACTATGGAGCAGAAGTAGCCACTTCTATTTCGCCTTTAGGGCTTACGGCACCATTTGCATTTAAAGGTGGATCATTCCCAGGAACAGGTGGTGATTGCGGGACGAGTTTGTCTCCTTCCATGACATGTTCAATTGTAGTTACATATTCTCCAACAGCTGTGGCGACAGACTCAGATGATTTAGATATTTCCTATAACAATGGGAGTGTAATGACTAATACTGCAACGGCTATAAATGCTACTGCAGGAAGTGCTACACTGACCATTTCTGATGGGCCAACTTATGACTATGGAGCAATATCAGTAGGATCTTCAGTAACACATACATTTACCGTGACGAACTCGGGAACAGTAACAGCCCAATCACTGAGTGCCTTTGGTTTAGCCACTCCCTTTACATTTACAGGAGGAACTTACCCTGGAGCAGGTGGGACTTGTGCTCTAGTTTTAGCCGGTGGGGCAACTTGTACTTTGGTAATTAACTTTACACCAATTGCAACTGGTGCAGTGACGGATACATTAGAGATTAATTACACAGATGGAGTTACTGCTTCTAATGTAACAACAGATGTTACTGGAGCTGGAACTAGTCAAGCTTCTTTAGTTATTAGCGAGACTGACCCTTATGATTATGGAAGTGTGGCAATTGGAGCTGTACAATTACACACTTTTGTTGTTTCAAATGTGGGTGCTACAATTGCAACAGCTATCTCTGATACTGGATTAGCAGCACCATTTGAATTCTCAGGAGGGAGTTATCCTGGTATCGGCGGTACGTGCGGGGCTAGCTTAGCTGAAGGTAATTCATGTACATTAGTATTATCTTACTCTCCAGTAACCACAGGAATAAATACTGAAACTTTATCATTTGTGTATAATGATGGGGTTGCCTCTCAAACAGTTGCAAGAAGTGTACAGGGGACAGGTGCAACACCAGCGGTACTTGTTCTAAGTGAGTCTGATCCTTATGATTATGGCTCAGTGGTGGTGGGCACTAATGCGGCTCATACATTTGTAATCACAAATATTGGTGGTCAGGTGGCAACAGCAATTTCTGAGTCTAGTTTGAGTGCTCCATTTAATTTTGCTGGAGGATACCCTGGAGCTGGCGGTGATTGTTCTTCCTCTCTTGCACCTGGAGCAACTTGTAATATTGTTGTGAAGTTCTCACCAGCAGTTGCTGGGACAGCTAATGGTACTATTAGTATTAATTATAACGATGGTGTAACCGCTCAATCCACTTCTCGATTAGTTGTGGGGCAAGGGAGTACAACCTCGCTATTAACTATATCTGATGGACCAACATATAATTATGGAGATGTAGTTCTTGGTAACTCAGTCACTCACACTTTTACTGTTACAAATAGTGGAGGAGCAGATGCAACATCAATGGCTGGTATTGGTTTAACTGGTCCTTATCAGTTTGAAGGGGGAATTTACCCTGGTACCACGGGAACTTGTTTTACAACATTAGTAGCCTCAGGTTCATGTACTGTTACAGTTACATTTTCTCCTGTCACTGCAGGGGCCGTAACCAATGGGCTTGAAGTTTCTTACTATGATGGAACAGTTACTCAAATTGCAGGTAGAACAATTGTGGGAACTGGGGCAAGTGCTGCTGTTATTTCAATTAGTGATGTTGACCCATATGATTTTGGCAATATAAGTGTTGGCGCAACTATAAGCCATACATTTACACTGACAAACACTGGGGGAGTGGTTGCCACTGGCATGACTGGTTCAGGCTTAGCTCTACCTTATGAATTTATGGGTGGATCTTACCCTGGATCGGGAGGGTCATGTACGTCAGTGCTGGCTCCAGGTACAAACTGTACTGTCGTGGTGAGTTTTGCTCCATCAATCACAGGAATATCAACCGATACATTTGATTTAAATTATAATGATGGTGTGACTCCACAGGTGACTTCAAGAAATATTACGGGAACAGCTGTTAATGCTGCCAGTTTAGTAATTAGTGAGTCTGACCCTTATAACTATGGAAGTGTTGTTATTGGTGGAAGTGCTACACATACATTTGTTGTTAGCAACATTGGTGGATCTACGGCGACATCCATAAGTGCTACGGCTCTTACTTCACCATTTGATTTTCTGGGAGGGAGTTTTCCGGGTATTGGCGGGACATGTGGAACTTCTTTGGCCCCTGCAGCCAGTTGTGACATTGTTGTGACCTTCCAGCCTGTGGTTAATGTGACATCTAATGATAGTATTACTTTAAATTATAATGATGGGAGTGCTGTCCAATCAGTGGCTCGTTCAGTGACTGGAACGGGTCTATCACCAGCTTTATTAGTTATTAGTGACGCTGGTCCCTATGATTTTGGAACTGTAACTATTGGAGGTAGTGCGAATCATACATTCACAGTGACAAATACTAGTGGTGGGATTGCAACAGCATTATCTGAAGTTGGCTTAGCGAATCCGTTTAGTTTTGTAGGTGGAACCTACCCAGGGGTGGGTGGAACTTGTGGCACTTTAGTTACCTCAGCTGGAAATTGTACAATAGTGATTGAGTTTTCGCCAACGGTAGCTGGTGTTCAAACTGATACAATACTATTAAACTATAATGATGGTACAAGTACTCAAGTCGCAAGTAGAAATTTAGTTGGAACTGGAAACTAGGTAGTAATTTAGTTTTAAGTTATTTTAAAAGCCACATTAAAAAATGTGGCTTTTTTATTTTTAAATTAATTTCTTTACGACCTCAGGGATCTCTTTAAAAAATAAAATTTCATTTTCTATTTCTGTACTCAGTTTTAAAAGGTCTAGTTCAGAAAAATAATTTCCTGTGATTTGTACTCCAAGGGGAGTGTTGTCTTTAGAAAAGCCAGTAGGAACTGAAATGGAGGGGTGTCCAGATAAATTAGTGAACTGAGTATTTGGGGTTTTGGCTAAACCTTTTTCCGCAGCCTGATCTAAACTTTTATATAATGTTTTTACACTTGGAACTAGGTGAGAAAATTTAATGCCAGTGCGTTCAACAATAGATAAGTCCATTAGGCCCGTTTTAGGGGCTGGAACAGCAGTAGTTGGATTAATAAAAAAATCAAAATCATTCAAGTAATGGTCAATATCATTTTTAACAACTTCACATTGGTTTAGAGCCCATTTGAGTAGTTCTTTACTAGTTTTTTGGCCAATCACATATAGCAGCCAATTTGATAGTTCCACGGACTTGTGACTCAACCTTTTAATATTAATACTTTCAATATGTTTAAAAATAGAATGGGCCACAATAACAAAATATGCCTTTTTTAGGTCAGTCTCTTCAGTAGTTAATGGAGCCTCGGTAACAGAGTGGCCGTTTTTTTTCAGGAGCTTAACTAAACTTTTAACTGCTTTTATATTTTGTGAGTCAGTTTTGTAGCTGTAAAATGAGTCGGTGCAGTAGCCAATGCGAAATTTTTTTCCTGACTTAAGCATCCTAGTTAGATCATGTTTGTTATCACTAAGCCCAAGCTTTTCTTTTTTATATTTTTTATTACTGGTATTTATAAGAGCCCATAAGGAGTCTCTGCTTGAGCGCGTTAAAACATGTTTTGTCGTTAGCCCCATCCAAGAGGAAAAATTTTTATCATGTTTTGTAGTGACGCCAATGGTGGGTTTGAGACCAATGAGTCCACTAAAGGCTGCTGGGATTCTGATTGACCCACCCCCATCATCAGCAGATGCTATTGGCACTATGCGTGCAGCAACAGCAGTACCAGATCCTCCACTAGAGCCACCAGAGGTTCGCGTAAGGTTCCAAGGGTTTTTGGTGGTGCCGTAGATTTCTGACTCAGTAACACCAACAGTGCAAAACTCGGGAGTAGTAGTTTTTCCATGTATAGATAGTCCCATGTTCAAGTACATTTTTGTTAAGCTACAAGTGATTTTAGATTTTTTATCAACTAGGGAGGCGCTGGCATATGTGGTAGCAGTATCTTTTAAGTATAATCCACAGTCTTTTAATAAAAATGGTATTTTTGTTTTAGCGCTAGAAGAAAATATGGGGTCTTTATACTGACTTGATAAAAAATTAAGTTTGGGATTTAGTTTTTTAGTTAGTTCAGAGGCACAAGAGTTAACTTCTTCTGAACTAATTTTTTTATTATTAATTAATTTAATAAGTTCAGTGGCATCAAGCTTTATATAATCATTAATTAGTGAGCTCATAATATAGCAAGGCTAACAAATATTATGAGTATCCACAAATTAAGATAAAAATTAATTATCTTGAGCTCCATTATTAATCCAAGCTTTAAGGACTGTTAGCTCAGTAGCTGTGAGTGGTGCAGAGCCAATAGGCATATTTCCACTACTACATTCTTTGTATATTTCACTGCCCTCGGCATTGCCGGGAATAATTTTTCCAGTAGTTAATGTAGACCTAAAGTCTGTGTAATCCTCACGTGGCCTTATACTAGAGGGGTTGTGGCAGCTAGCACACTTAGGGACAAGTATAAGCTTATGTATGGAGCTAAATGTGGCTTCAAGGCTTTCTGGGGCTGGCTCAGGGATAGGTTCTTTTATAGGCTCAGGAGTTGGCTCAGGCAAAGGCTCTGGCTCAAGTATTGGCTCACTATCTGAGCCATTATTAGTTTCAGGGGCTTTTGAACTGATTACTTTCAAAGGGAACAGCACAGGAGGTGCTAAGTGCCAGTGAACCTAAAATTAATAATCTTTCCATAAAATTAAGAGTACTCATCCTGACCACCTTTATTCTATTTAAATTCTCTTGTATTACTCAGATTCACTCAGTTGAAGCATCCAGTCTTCAATTGCTAAGCTAAGATCAGTAGAAACATCAGTAGTGATGCCGTTATGACCAGCAGCAATTTTAGTTACTATTTTTGAGGCAGTAGGATTAGCCAAGTTAACTAAGTCAAAATTTAATAATGTATTTTGTGAGATATTTGAGTCTGAAACTGCAAATGCGACTGCACTAGTACTACCATCATGACAAAGAGCACAGTTGTTTTCAATAATTGGTTGAACTGTCTTTGAGAAAATATCTGAAGAGACTGTACCTAATGAATCATTATTAATGGCTCCGTTGCTGTTGTGGATGGGGCCACAAGCTAAAATAAAATTGACTGCAAATACTACAAATACTAATTTAACCACTAAACCCATATATCAAACCACCCTTTGGTATTGATTGTTGCAAGCAAGAGACCACTGGCTACTGGCTCAATTCTTTAAAAGTGGGTTATGTTGTAAATAGAAGAGATGGTGTATTCGCAATATACAGAGTTACAAACTTTAGGTCTCAATTATAGGCATAGTTAATGGGCTTCAAGCTCTTATGATTGACTCTAAAAAATGCTAATTTTTTCAGGTCATCAAAGCTTTTAAGAGGTTTAGAGTTAAATTTTTGATATGCTGCTGATGGTTGCTTCAGAGAGTTGTAGACCCCAGCTTAGAGATCTTCAGGGCCTTCAGCATCACTAGCCTTGCACTCTTCATAGGCCAAATCGGCGGCGGCCAAATCAGCCCTTACACTATCTTCAGATAAGTAATCTACAGATGTAAGAGCTCCAGCTTCATGGTCCCAGCCATTAGAGTCCCAGCCATCAACTGCATTTCTCAAAATTTTATTAGTTGCATATTTAACTTTATCTTGCACTGAAGACTTAGATTTTCCAATTGAAGCAAAGATTGAAAAACTATCGAAAAATTGTGGACCATCATCTCCACCATATGAGTGACAACTACCGCAAGTGAAACCACTATGTACATCATAGAACTGTTGAATAGTATCTTCATAAAATGTATTGAAACTTTGCTCACATTCACTGAGTGAGAGTATCTCAATAGATCCATCACTTTCATGAATAGGTTTGCAGTTAGTAAAGGCAAATAAAACAATAAATATGCTAGCAGTTGTAACAAAAATTCCAATAAACTTTTTAGACATATATCCCCCTTGTACATACCCACAACGCGTACCTATTCAGTATAATATAAATCGTCATATTTAAGAGATATAATTAGCTTTTAAGCCTACAGAGGAAATATTATCAATGTTTTGTATCAAAAAAATACAAATAGCCTTGGTATATAAGTCAATAGCTTTAGGTTTTTAATCAGTAAATTGAGCTTGTTTAGGCTAGTATTTACTAAAAAATGTTATCAAAATTAAATTAGGAAGAATCTTAAAAACCATTGATTTTTTATTACAAATATAAGTACTTTTGTAATTAAAAACATAGTAAAATCTTTTTGATTAAATATTTAAATTACATAAATAACTCTGGGCGATCGGTAATAACACCGTCTAATTCACCAAGATAATCATTTATTTTATCTTTATCATTAACAGTCCAAGGTAGAATTTTGAAATCAACATTCTGCTTGTTACGCGAATTTATAATATGCTTTTTAAATTGTTTTTTATAAAGCTTATGGGAGATTTGTCCTACTGTTGGTGAGAAGTAATCAAAGTTTTGGTGCTTCATAATTTTAAAGGCTTTACGATAATTAGGGATCCATAGATATTTACGAATTTTATGTTTGGCAATTACTTTTTCTGGAAGGAGTTTTAGATATGAACCTTTATATAAATAGGATGTTATTACCGAGTCGGAAATAGTTTTAATTAAAACTAAAAAATCAACAGAAAAAGACTGGATAATCACTCGATCATATGAATTGTGTTTTGTGAGAATTTCGTGAAGTTGTGCTGCTAATATATTTAGGCTTGGATAAAGTTCAGTGTAGTTGTTCTTATAAACATACTTTGTGGCTTTGTTGGAGTATTTCATTTCAATGTTAAGTTTTTGGGTATTATACTTTTTAGTTTCAATTAATACATCTTCAAGGCTTGGAATATTTTCTGGCAAGTAGTCACCGTTTTTGCATTTGAAAGAGGTAACTTCTGCTAAAGAAAGATTTCTAACCACTAAAGTATCGAGCTGTTTTTGGATAGGGGATTTACACTTTTTAAGGTCAATTACAGGGTCATGTATAACTACAAAGTGATCATCTTTAGTAAGGTGAATATCTAACTCAGATGCATAGGCTCCTTTTTCTAAACCCTCAAGGATGGCGTTCATAGAGTTTTTAGAATAATTTGAACTTCCGCCACGATGGGCATGAATTTCAAAAGCAAAAAGGTTTTGCTGTATAAAAATAATTGAAATAAGCATTAAAAATTTCATATTGTGAGCTTCTCTTTGTATAAAATTCACCAGCGCAAAATAATGATCAGGTTTAAGTTATTAATTGGGTTGTTAGACCATATAATAAGTTTTTATTGCTATATGTATGCCAAGTAAATGTAATTTTAAAAGATTAGACAACTATTATATATATTTGTTAATTAACAAGGCTGAGCAGTGTATTTGATTCATCAGATTCATCTTCATAGATACTAGCGCCATCTAAGCTAGATTCTAAAAAAGCCATAAGCTGTTCATCATTAGTGCCATTAATATTAGGTGGTGAAATGTAGACCACAAACATTGAAACAGCAATGGCGCCTGCAGTGGCATAAAGCCATTTGGGAATATTAAAGAGTCTTGTTGGCTTATTCTCAATTTTTCCTAAAATTTCACTAAACTCATTAATTGGTTTTTTGAGCTCAGCTTGAGTATTTTCCTTTAGGAAAACTTTTAAATTTTTATCTTTATCAGTCATATTTTTATTCCTTGTCTCTCTAGATACCCAATTACAATTTCTCTAGATGTATGAAGGCGAGATTTTGCTGTGCCAGCTGGGATTTCCAGAGTTTCTGCAATTTCGTCCATTGTTAACCCTTGTATATAATGTAAGACAAAAGGGCCCCTTTGTTTAATCGTTAAAAGCTCTATTGCATTTTTAATCAACTGTTCATTTTCTAGTTTATCTTTGTTACTTAAATCTTCAGGTTCAGTGATGGCTTGTTCATCAACAGTTAAGTGCTTTTTTTCTTTTCTGAGGTAGTCATAAGCACTATTCATTGTTATGCGGTATACCCAAGTTTTGATATTTGCTTTATTTTTAAAGCTTCCAGATTTTCTCCATACTTTTACAAAAACTTCTTGTACTACATCATCAACTTTATTTTCATTTTTAATGATATAGTACAAGCTTTTACGCACAAAACTTTCATGCTCATTATAAAACTGTTTAAAATCTTTAATGTTGCTAATAATAGACAAAACAAAACCTTTTAATCGTGATGACGTTTATGCTTACGCATTTTCCTCTTCATTTCAAAAAATGTCTTTCTTTGCTCTGGTGTTAAGATCTTTCTTATTTTAAGCATTTTTTCAAAGCGTTTAGTTTTTATTTGTGTTTGTAAGCTAGAGATTTGGTTGTGTAAACTTCTTAGATCAGTCTCAGAAGCATCGCTCATCATGGCCTCATTCATGGACTTTCTCAGTTCTTTTTTCTTTTTCTTAAGTTCTTTATGGTCTGCGCCCTTGTTTTTTCTCATATCATCTAACTGTTGCTTTTGTTCTTTTGATAATCCCAGCTGTTTGAAAATTTCTTTATGATGGCCTTTCCCGCCTTTAGCAAAACAAATTGGTGCTGCAAACATCATTACTATAATTATTGATACAAACTTTTTCATATCTGACCTCCTGGTAGATTATTGGGGACTTATACCGTCCTAATGGTTTCAGGAGTTAGACGTATAAGCTAGGGAATTGGTTCATTTTATTTTAATTATTACTATAACTTTATTGTGGCGCAATCATAAGTACTTGTAATTACTGAATATAAAAAAATATTAAAATAAATGAACCATTTGTTTGTTCTGCACGTCTAATGAGCAACTTTTGGCATTTAAGCTAAAATTTGGAGGTAGAAATGAAAAAGTTAATTACTCTAATAGGAATACTAAGTGCAATAGTTTTTTTAAACCCAGCCCAGGCTAAAGCAGATGTGAGAGCTTATATTCATATTGATCCACTGGCATGGTTATTTACATCACCTGTAAGGGTCGTTGAAAAGAGAAGGGTTTACCATAGACCTGTCTATAAAAGACCAGCTCCCAAAAAAGTGGTGTATGTAAAGCCATCTAAAAATTGTAACAAAAATAAGTACAGGAGTTTTAGAAATAAAAGAGGCAATAGATATGGCCACACAAGAGGTGATAAGTATAGTTACATAAGTGATAGAGATAGAAGAGGCTATAGTTATAAAAAGAATAGATTTATTAACAAAAAACTTAGAAGCTACCGTAAGTGGTAAGTTAGCTAAGTAAAAAAATTGAAGTGAACTATCTTAATTAGTTCACTTCATTTTTTTATTTTGAATCAATACTTTACTCATAGTTTGTATGAATAGAGCTAATAAACACTAGACTTGGTTCTAGATTACACCAAAATATTGACAGGACTTTTGTTTCGACTTCACAGGCTATTAGTTAGTTTTTATTTCGCAAACTAAGGTTTGGTAAATAACTGTAATACAATAAAAGAATGCTAAAATTATTAATTTTAATGCTCTCTCTCTTTGCAGCTTCTAAGTCATGGGCCATTCTTGGTGGAGTTAAAGTTGATAATATCAGTACTCAGAAGAAAGTAATAATGTTTGATACTCGAATGAACGATATTAGTATTGTTTGTAGTGGATCATTTATTAGTAAAAATAAACTGATCACTGCTGCACATTGTTTTGATCATCTGAAGCAACTAGATTGTTTAGGGCCAAATCAATGTGGTGAGCAAAAAATTATTATAAATAGTAAAGAACATAAATTTAAGGTTTCATTGCATCCTAACTATCAATCTAAGAAAAGAAGTATTGCCAGTTATCAGACATCATCGAACTTTGATATTGCCGTGCTTGAATTATCAAATGTAAATGTTAAAGACTACTTTAAAATCTCTGAAAGTAATTTAAATAGTAATAAACCCCTTAAGTTCTATGGATATGGAATGACAGAATTAAGAAAGCTAGGTTCTGATCAGCAAACCTATTATCAAGAGCAGGGTAGAGGGCAGCTATTACAGGGGATAGTTGAGAGGCCTAAGTACAAGAATGGACTAATTGTAAATGCATTATCAAGCGTAATACTTGATAACGATAACAAGGCAGTGGGAACAAGTAGTGGACATGTCTTAAGGTCAGACTCCGGAGGTCCATTATTAATGGACGATGAAATTGTTGGTATAGTTAGAAATTACCAAATCTCAGACATTGTCTCAGAAGCAGCTAAGGAGCCACGTTTTGATGTGATAGGAAAGGCTTTAACGATTCAATCGACTTTTACAACTTTAAGTCATAGTTCAACTCAAAAATTTTTAAAGTCTCATAAATAACAAAAGATTGTCTATGAGCTTTAACCTCTGGCACAACTGCCCAGTAGGGACGTAGGTAATAAAAGCTAAAAACTTTTGTATATCACCCTAACATTCGCTTTTCTCATTTCGGGTAAAAAAAAGAGCCCAGATAAACTGAGCTCTTTTATAGTCTTTAGAGTAAATTCTAAACTAATACTATAGGCTAACGTTTAAGCTCTTAAGAGTTTCAAGAGTTAAACCACCAGTCGCAAGACCTTTTTTCATTTGGTATCTTTTAACAGCAGCCATAGTTTTTGAACCGATAACACCGTCAGCAGCACCAGAGAAGAAACCTTTCTTAGCTAAAGCTCTTTGAACTTTAGAGATTGAGCTTCTGCTAGCGTTAGTTTTACAAAGGATTGGAGCCCACTCTGTAGAAGAGTTAGAAACTAATTCTTTTTTAACAACGTTTTTGTAAACAGCTGGGTGAGTGATTTCTTTTTGTTGAGCATCTCTAACCATCTTCTTAACTTTTACGTTTTTGTAAACAGCAGGGATAGCTCTAGTTTTAACAGCTTCAGGTCTGTCGATAACTCTTTTAGCTACGAAACCATATTTAGCAGGAATGATTTTTTCTTGTACAGAAGCTTCTCTTACAATTACACGCTCTTGAACGTTCTTGTAAACAGCTGGAGTCTTAGTGTAACAAAGGATTTCACCAGTAGCGTGGTCAACTTTTTGTAAAGCGCCTTTACCTTTTTTCCACTCATATCCTTCAGGCTTAACCATGATACGCTTTGTAACAGTTTTGTAAGCAGCAGGGATAGTTTGTAAAATTCTTTTTTCGTCTTCTACTAAAACTTTTTCTTTAACAGTTTTGTAAGTAGCAGGAACTACATAAGATGCTTCAGAAGCTTCTTTTACTAAAACTTTTTCAGTAACAAAGTTGTACTTTGCAGGGATAGTTTTAATAGTTACAGACTCAGGCTTAACCATTACTTTTTCAGTAACTGAGCTATATTTTGCAGGTACAACAACACGTGCATAACATTTACCCGGCTCAGGGTTCATTGGCATATCATCTTGCATGCTTGCGAAAGTAAGACCAGGCATAACAAGTGCTAGTAAAATTATAATTTTATTCATTCTTTTCTCCTTATTACTTAAGTCATTCAATTATGACTTTGAAACAACTTTTTTATAGGGCAAAACTTATAGGACAGCAAGGAAGACTTTATGGGCTTTGAAACGATTTCACTAATAAATTGATTTTATTTACAGGTTTTTCAGCCTCCACTAGGTTTAGTTAGATATGAAGAATTTTTATTGATTTTTTGAAAAAAAATGTGACGAAAATAATTTTAATTCTTTGGTTGTGCGTTATATTCGATCTCACAGAAAACTAATAATAAGTGCCAACCTGGAACTACTTCCGGTTAAAATTTAAGTAATTTTAATGATGGCAAATTAATCTTAATGAGCTGGTTAAACCCCCTTTTACCCTAACTATTAAAGTATTGACCCTGTGAGTATTAAAGGCGAGAGCTCTAGGTTATGTAAAGTATTTGATATCTATAAATAGCGGCTAAATTATATTCGATTAGCAATTTTACCTAAAATATAAAAAATATGAAAGTTTTTAGTAGTTTAGGGGGGGGCTTAAAAGGCTCAAAAGGCACTTAATATTGCCTGACTGGTTTATGTATTAGAAAATACAATGAGTTAATTCGATTTAATGAATTACAAACTTAAGGAGATACTAATGGATATAGCAAGCTTAGCAATACAACTAATTAGTGGTGCTGTCGGTGGAGTCGGTGCTGGTAAAGTAATGCCAAAATTTAGTTTGGGCACAGCAGGTAATGCCATCGCTGGCCTTCTTGGTGGTGGTGTTGGAGGTCAGATCCTTTCAATGGTCACTGGGGCCGCAGCTGCTGGAGGCGGCGGAATGGATATAGGCAGTATTCTTGGCGGAGTTGCTAGTAGCGGTGTGGGAGGCGGAGTCCTCATGGTTGTTATTGGCTTAGTTAAAAGTGCAATGAAAAAGACTTAGTAGTAGCCTCTGAATACAAAAATTATTAGGGCTTTATTTGTATGACTATTATCTGCAAGTAAGGCCTTTTTTATCATCTATCGGTTTATAGTATAAACTATGATTGGTTTAATGCCTCTATATATTTCAATTATTGAGGGATAAATATTACTTCTTGATATTGAAGAGGTTTTAAGAACGCTCAACCAACAGCCTAAAGAAAACCACATGGTTAATACAGGAGAAGCACTGCTGCAGCCATTGTTTAAGTAAACTAGAGATAGATTTTCTACGAAACCACATCAATTTGAATTTAGCACACCTCAGTTACTTTGGGGGAATCAGGTATTTT
>CALLBC010000158.1 GCA_938001965.1 uncultured Bdellovibrionales bacterium
GGCAGCTAATGGTTTGCGTTCTAGTAAAATAAATGTTCAACAAAAGTTAAAAATCACTGCTGATAATATCAAGATGCATATTGTAAAAAAAGGGGAGAGCTTAATTGCCATCGCCAATAAATATAAAGTTTCAATGAATAATATTTTACAAGCTAACGATTTAAAAAATAAATCTAAAATTAGAATTGGTAGCACAATCAGAATTCCAGTAGCTAGTCGTAATTAGTTGGTGAGTTGTGTTTTTAGTAAAAATTAGTCAAGCTACAATTTTGTTATCAGTAATTACACACTTTCATTTTTCTTATGCCCGTTGTGGGCCATTTGATTTAGAGAAAGAGAAGTCTAAAATTCCTATCATTGTTAGTGGCGTTGTTTTGTCGTCAGCAGAAGTTATTTTACCTATGAAGGTAGTTGGTAAAAAAAATCAAGATATTTTTGCAGAGGGTGGAAAAAAATATATTCCTGTTCCTGCACCCAACGCTAAAAAAGAGCATAATTTTTCTTTTAAAGTAACTGCAGTAAAAAAAGGTTACTTAAGAGAGGGAGAGGTAATCAACTTTAAATATCTAAAATCAAACTATGCCTGCCCAAGTACACAAACACCCAAGGCGAATGAGCATTGGCAGTTAAACATATCAGAGATAGATGAGAGTAATTTAGCTAAACCCTATGGAACTCATTGCTCATATCTTGGTTTTCAGACTAATTTGAATGAGTAAACTTTGAAATTAGGGAGTGTTGATGTTTTACCGTGTCATTTAAAGCAACTTTTGTTTTCTTTTTTCTTTTTGTCTAGGTACTTAAATAGTGGTTCTGCCATTAATGAATTAAAAGAACCAAAGTGAGGTAGGGCTTCGCTTAAGATCTCTGCTAGCATACCATTGCAGCTATTTTTAAAGCCTTGGTACTGTTGAGAGCTTTTATAAAACTGTCCATAAGGGCTATAGCCATCAGAAAAATCGGCGGCAGAGGTCCCAATTTTTATGACTTGTCCCTTGGCATCTTTTTTTAAATATCCCATTACAATATTACTTAGTTTTACTAATTGAGACTGAGTCAGTAAAATGTCCACGGCTTTAAAGTAAGTACTAATTTCATCGTAATAATATTTTTGGTGAGAATTACAGCCAGGGTGTTTACAACTTTTGATGGCCTCATGAATATTGTCATTACTTCCAATTATGGGCACGGCATAGACCACGGCAGGCGTTTTTAAAAACATGGCACCTGGTGCTGCTAGTGCCTGGGCAAGGATTGATGATCCGGCTTTATAGAAGCCTTCATCACCCCAGTTAAAGGCAACGTAGGAGTAGTGTTTAAAGTCATTGTTGAAGTTTAAATATTTTATTGGCAGTACAATGCCAGCATGAAGGCTGGTGAATTTAACAACTTTAATGATATATTGTTTTTCAAGATTATCAGCACAGTAAAGTTCAGGTTTTGTAGAGTTCAGAGTTGGATTTATATTTTCACTGTGACAGGCACAAAAAATAAATAAAAAAAGAACTTGTAGCAGAGATCTCACTGAATAAGTATATTTTAAAAAAAATGAATAGAAAAGAGCAACATCGGCTCATAAATAATAAAAAGTTTTTATAGAAAAAAGGGGACCCACCAAGCAAGGGATGCTTGGCAGGCTTATGCGGGGATATGTTTTCCCGAGCTGAAACTCTCCTTTAGAGTCCAAGCACCAAAAGCCTGATTTTATCAACTTTGGCAGCTGGCTGGCATCGATCAAAAGATCATTAGCCCCTAAAGCTTTGCGCCCTACCGTTTCCGGCAGTTTGCCTTGAGACAAAGGATGGAATCACTCTGGGAGTGTTATTCCATAATTTTCTTACCTCCTAAGATAAGTTGTAGACATCCTGTCTGTTGTTAAACTTCCTTGTGATTTAATAATAACGCGTTGCAATAAAAAGGTAAAGAATAAAAGTTAATGTGGATCAAAATAGGTTGTTAGCTTTTGAGAATAGCCCAAAACAAGCTCCTAGCTTGCGTTTGAGCGGTATATGAATGTATCGAAATGAATCTTGTAAATTTACTTATTAATTTTTTATGTATCAGTTTAGTTACTATAATTTGAAATAGATTGCCCAAGAGCCCTGAAAGCCTCTGCAGCTGTACTTTCTGGCTTGCCTTGTACAAAGGGGATTCCAGTTTCAGAACAAACAGCTACATGGGGGTCAAATGGAATCTCTGTTATTTTATCAATTCCATTGGCATCTAAATATGTATCTAACTGACCTTTAGGAAATAAGTCATAACTAATATCACTACCTGGAGGAGTAAAAGAGGACATATTTTCAACCACGCCTAGTATAGGAATGTTTATTTTTTTAAACATATCAATAGCTTTTTGTGCGTCTACTAGAGCAATATTTTGTGGTGTGCAAACAACTAAGGCGCCATTCACTGGAACTTTTTGAGCGATGGTTAAGCAAATATCGCCAGTTCCAGGAGGTAAATCTATAAGTAAGTAATCTAACTCTCCCCAAAGAACATCTTTAAAAAATTGATCGATCGCTTTAAATAACATTGGGCCACGCCAAATCACAGCTTGGTTTTCTTCAACTAAAAAACCCATACTCATTAATTTAATGCCATACTTAGTGATTGGAATAATTTTTCCGTCTTTATCAATTTCAGGTTTTTGGTGTAGAGCACCCATCATGCGTGGAACGCTTGGTCCATAAACATCAGCATCAAGTAGGCCAACCTTGTAGCCTTTTTCTTTTAATGAGGTGGCTACATTAATAGAAACAGAGCTTTTACCAACGCCACCTTTGCCAGATCCAATAACAATAATTTTTTTGATTCCAGGGACTGGGGCCTGCTGACTAAATGGATTGCTCATAAATACCTCTTTTGTAAGACAGGCTAGGGTTATCACAGGATAATGCTACTGACAACGGCAGTATATGCTTATCCAGCCATCTTAAATTCTGAGGGGTTTCAATTGACCAAAAGCCTCAGACATACGGTGCTCGGGCTTCGCTCTCTGCTCCGAACTCGTTTTAGGTCAATTGAAAACCCTCAGAATTCAAGATTAGTTGTTTATTAATATAGCACTTTTATAATGACTAAGGCTTGTTTTCGGAGAGTTATTGATGCTTATAAATTAACTCTTTTGTAATTTTCTGTTGGTAAAAGGCACTAAGATTATAGAGCATGTAGTCTGTCGTCATAGATTGAAATGCTCAATCATTTCATAGTTCAGTGCTTGCCTTATATACATTTAAAACGAGTTCGGAGCGGAAGGCCGTAGGCCTGAGCACCGTATGTTTGAGGCTTTAAGAAGGTATAAAATCCAAATTGAGTGAAGGAAATTATTTCTGGGGGGCATGTGTTTTATTGCTTTACCACCCAGACTTAAGTTGGTACTTTTTTAGGTGAATTTACACCTAAAAGGATGTCCGATTTATGGCAGCGAAAATAGTTCCCTTAGAAGATTTAGCAACACTAGTTTCATTATGTAAAAGACGTGGTTTTGTGTTTCAAAGTAGTGAAATTTACGGCGGCTTAGGCTCCTGTTGGGATTATGGCCCTTTGGGTTCTCAGTATAAATTAAATGTGAAAATGGCTTGGTGGAATGCCATGACTCGCAGAGATGATATTGTTGGTTTAGATGCTGCGATTTTAATGCATCCAACAGTTTGGAAGGCCTCTGGTCATATAGATACATTTACCGATCCGTTGGTTGATTGCAAAGATTGTAAAAATCGTTTCAGAGAAGATCATGGAACTAAAGATGATGGCACTGTGGCCTGCCCAAAGTGTGGAGGCACAAATGTAACAGAAGCTAGAAACTTTAACTTAATGTTTAAAACCTTTATGGGAGCAGTTGAAGGTGATAGCTCTGAAATATTTCTACGCCCAGAAACGGCACAAGGTATTTTTGTAAACTTTGAAAATGCTCAAACCTCTGCTCGTAAAAAAATCCCATTTGGTATTGCTCAAATTGGTAAATCATTTCGTAATGAAATCACTCCGGGTAATTTTATTTTTAGAACTCGTGAGTTTGAACAAATGGAAATGCAATACTTTGTTGAGCCCTCAACTGCCGATAAGTTTTTTGAGCAGTGGAAAGAGGCTCGTATGAACTTTTTATTAAACTTAGGTTTAGAAAAAGATCGCTTAAAGTTTAGTGAGCATGGCCCAGACGCCTTAGCCCATTATGCTAAAGCGGCCTTTGATGTGGAATACAAGTTCCCGTTTGGCTGGGAAGAGCTAGAAGGTATTCACAATCGTGGCGATTATGATTTATCACAACACCAAGAGTTCAGTGGTAAAAAGCTAGAGTACTTTGATGAAGCCAATAAAAAGAAGTATGTTCCTTATGTGGTAGAAACAGCCATTGGTTGTGATCGTTTATCCTTAGCCTTGCTTTGTAATGCTTACCGAGAAGAGCATACTACCTTAGATAATGGTAAAGAAGATAAACGCGTGGTCCTTGGCTTAAAGCCTGAGTTAGCACCCTATAAAGCTGGTATCTTACCTTTATCTAAAAAAGAGCCATTACAAAATATGTCTAGAAAGATCCAAGATGATTTAAACCAACATTGGTTAGTTAATTATGATGAGTCGGGAAGTATTGGTAAGCGCTATCGACGTCAAGATGAAGTGGGTACACCATTTTGTATTACTGTAGACTTTGAAAGTGTTGATGACCAAAAGGTTACGATTAGACATAGGGACACAATGGCCCAAGATCGAATCCCTGCTGAACAAATTAAAAGTTATATGTCAGATAAATTTATGAATTGGTAGGGGCTATCGTAAATTAAATTATGTGTTTTCAGGAAGGGCTGGCCATCAGTCAAATCAAGGAGGAGTAAGTTGAGTTTGAACAAAAAAGACAAGTTAAAAGACACAATTTATTTTGAGATAGCTGGGGGGCTAAGTCTATGAGTACATCCAATCAAAGCGTTTACTTTTTTGGTGACGGAAAGGCTGATGGCGATTCAAAAATGAAGAACGCCCTCGGCGGTAAAGGTGCCAATTTAGCTGAAATGACTTCATTGGGTTTGCCAGTTCCTCCAGGCTTTACAATCTCTACGGACATGTGTTTACAGTTTTTTAAAGATGGTCAAAAAATTAGTGAGAGTTTAAAAAAAGAGGTTCTTAGTTCTTTAGTTAACGTAGAAAAGATCATGGGCAAAAAATTTGGTGGTGATAAAAACCCATTGCTTGTCAGTGTAAGAAGTGGTGCCCGAGTTAGTATGCCAGGAATGATGGATACAATTTTAAACTTAGGTTTAAATGATCAAACCGTTGAAGTGTTGTCGTCATTAACTGGTAACCCACGTTTTGCTTGGGACTCCTATCGTCGCTTTTTACAAATGTACTCTAATGTAGTTATGGGTATGAATATTTCCTTACTTGATATTAAAATGGAAGACCTTAAAGATTCTAAAGGCTATGAATTTGATACTGAGTTACAAGTTGAGGACTTAAAATTTTTAGTTTCAGAATTTAAAAAGCAAATTGCAGACTCTTGTGGAAGAGAATTTCCAACAGACCCTTATGACCAACTATGGGGTGCCATTGATGCTGTATTTAAAAGTTGGAATGTTTCAAGAGCTGTGGCCTACAGAGAGATGAACCAAATTTCACACGACTGGGGAACTGCTGTAAATGTTCAGTCCATGGTTTTTGGGAATATGGGGGAGTCATCAGCCACGGGCGTTGCCTTTACAAGGAATCCTTCAACGGGTGAGAATAAATATTACGGCGAGTATTTAATAAATGCTCAAGGTGAAGATGTGGTGGCTGGGATTAGAACTCCACAAAGTATTATTAAAGAGGATGCCAGTACTGATGGCGGCTCTATGGAAGAAAAGTTTCCAGAGGTGTACTCACAGTTACAAGACATTTTTGTTAAATTAGAAACTCATTATAGAGATATGCAGGATATTGAGTTTACAGTTGAGCAAGGTAAACTTTGGATGTTGCAAACTCGAACGGGTAAAAGAACAGCTCAGGCTGCGCTTACCATTGCCATGGACATGCTCGATTCAGGACTAATCTCTGAAGATGAAGCTTTACTGCGTATTGATCCAAAAAGTTTAGATCAGCTATTGCATCCAACTTTAGATCCTAATGCTGAAAAAACCACAATTGCTAAAGGTCTTCCAGCAAGCCCTGGTGGTGCCTGCGGAAAAGTTACTTTCACTAGTGAAGAGGCTGTAGCTGCAGCAGAAAAAGGACAAAAGGTCATTCTTGTTCGTATTGAAACCTCTCCTGAAGACATTGAGGGCATGAATGCCGCTGAAGGTATATTAACTTCAAGAGGTGGTATGACTTCTCACGCAGCTGTTGTTGCCCGAGGAATGGGGAAGTGTTGTGTTGCCGGTTGTGGTGCCATGGAAGTGGATTATGCCAAGAAACAATTTATTGTGAGCGGATATGTGGTTAAAGAAGGTGATATTATTACCTTGGACGGATCCAGTGGTGAAGTTTATTTGGGTGAAGTTAAAACAATAAAACCTAAACTTGATAACAATTTTAAGCGAGTCATGGACTTGGCTGATAAAAAGCGTCGTTTAAAAGTAAGAACTAATGCCGACACAGCAAAAGACGCAATGATTGCTCGCGAGTTTGGTGCAGAAGGGATTGGCCTATGTCGAACTGAGCATATGTTTTTTGAAAGTAGTCGTATTGATGTAATGCGCGAGATGATTTTATCTGAAAATAGTGCTGAACGAAAAGAAGCATTAAATAAATTACTTCCTATGCAGCGCCAAGATTTTTACGATTTATTTAAAGCCATGATCGGCTTACCGGTAACAATTAGGTTACTAGATCCGCCACTCCATGAGTTCTTACCTCATACAGAAAAAGAGATTAACGAGTTGTCAGGTCGAATTGATGTTCCAGTCTCTCGATTAAAAAGTAAGATTAAGCCCCTTGAGGAGTTTAACCCAATGCTTGGCCACAGGGGCTGTCGCTTGGCTATTACTTACCCAGAGATCTATGTGATGCAGGCAAGAGCTATTAGTGAGGCGGCCTCAGATCTAATTAAAGAAGGGCAGACACTTGTTCCTGAAATAATGATTCCACTAGTTGGTATGGCTAAAGAGTTAGAAATACTAAGAAAATTAGTAATCTCTGAAGTTGAAGCTGTGCAGAAAGAAAAAGCGGTTGAATTTGATTACTTAGTTGGTACCATGATCGAGCTACCACGCGCAGCACTAACTGCTGACGAGGTGGCAGAGCATGCTGATTTCTTCAGTTTTGGAACGAATGATCTAACACAAACTTGTTTAGGGATTTCGCGAGATGATGCCGGAAGGTTTTTATCATCTTATATTACTGAAGGAGTTATGGCCGCTGACCCATTTGCAAGTATTGATGTAAAAGGTGTGGGCGGGCTCGTAGATACGGCCGTTAAATTAGGTCGTACTAATAAAAAGAATTTAAAAATTGGTATATGCGGAGAGCACGGAGGCGACCCGGAAAGTATAAACTTTTTCAATAAGACGGGTTTAGATTACGTAAGTTGTTCTCCATTTAGGGTTCCCATAGCCAGACTTGCCGCAGCTCAATCCCAACTTAAAAAGCAATAAAGGACTACACATTGAGAATTAAAAAGTTAGAACTTCTAGGTTTCAAATCATTTAAAGATAAAACTACAATTCACTTTGATGAAGGTATCACTGGAATTGTTGGCCCTAACGGTTGTGGTAAATCTAATATTGTGGATGCCCTTGTTTGGGTGATGGGTGAAATGTCGGCTAAGCATTTACGTGGATCTTCAATGACCGATGTTATTTTTGCCGGAGCAGAAGGCTTTGCACCATTAGGTATGGCTGAAGTTTCATTAACTCTAGAAAATGACGGTGGGCCGTTTCCAGCTAAATACTTAAAGCATTCAGAGGTTATGATCACTCGTCGTTTACATCGTTCTGGTGAAACTGAGTATTTGATTAATAAAGAGCAAGCTAGGCTTCGTGATATTCAAGAAATTTTTATGGATACTGGTGCTGGTGCAAAAGGTTTTTCAATTATTGAGCAAGGGCGAATTGGTCAAATTATTACAGCCAAGCCTGAACAAAGACGAACACTTATTGAAGAAGTGGCAGGGATTACAAAGTTTAAAGCGCGTAAGCGTGAGTCGCAAAGAAAGCTTGTATCTACCGATCAAAACTTAGTGCGTTTGCAAGATATTATTGGTGAGCAAAAAAGACAGCTTTCTAGTTTAGAAAGGCAGGCTCAAAGAGCAGAACGTTACCGTAAAATTAAAAATGAGCTACAAGATAAAGAAATGTGGCTAAACTCTAAAAAATACTCTGAGTATAAAACTGAAAGAATTGAGTTAAGTGGTTTATATGACGAGGCCAAGGGTATTGAAGCAAGCTCTGGATCAGATGTGAGCCAACTTGAAACTGATTTAGAAAAACTAAGACTAAGCATCACAGAAAAAGAAGCAGAGCTTAATCAAGCTCAACTAGCTTTTAGTGAGCATAAAAACTCTATTCAATCTCAAGAAAACCATATTAGAGAGCTTGGTTTTGAAATTGAGCAAGCCAGACGTAACAAAGAAATGGCCGGTTCAGTGGCAGCACAGTATCAAGTGCGCCATGACTCACTAACTACAGATAAGCAAACTTTCACTGACCAAGTTACAGACTTAACTTTAGAGTCTGAAACACTAGAAGCTAATTATCTTGAGAAGCAAAAGGCTTTTAATGAAATTCAGTCTGTAATTAGAACTTCAGATGATGAACTAACTGGTAAGCGTCGTGAAATGTTAGCTGTGTCCCAGTCGATTTCACATCTTGAAGCTAAAGAATCCGCTTATCAGGCTCAGGGTAAAGAATTTGCGGAGCGTTTAGAGCAACAAAAAGAAACTTTAACGGAATTAAAAGCAAAGCAAGAAGAATTCGCTATTCACAAAAAGAAAGTTTATGAAACTTTAGAAGGTGAGAGACAATTACAGTTATCAATTATGAAAGATGTTGATACTTTTGCTGAAAATTTAAATATGGTTAAAAATAAATTTTTAACTAATAAAGATGAACTTGAAGTATTTAAGGACCGCCATAATGAAGTGTCCTCAAGGCTTTATGGTTTAGAAAACTTGCACACTAACTTTGAAGGCTTTCAAGAGGGTGTTAAGAGTGTGATGATGTGGCAAAAAGAAAAGGTTCAACACGCCGATGGTAGTGTTACTTTTCAGCCAGTTTCTGAAGTTGTAGAAGTTCCAGCAAAGTATGAACTATCAATGGAAGCCGCTCTTGGTGAGAGGTTACAAGTATTATTAAGTACTGACCGTGAGATGAGTTTAAATGCTGTTGATTATTTAAAAGAACAAAAAAATGGTCGTTCAAGCTTTTTAACTTCTAATAGTGAAGAGCACAGTCCTGAATTAGATTACTCACAAGTTTTAAATGAAGAAAATGTAGATTCATTATTAAAAGATGTGGTGAAAGTTCCTGAGCAGTACAGTGATCAAATTAGTTATGTTTTAAAAGATATCGTTATAGTTAATAACTTACGCACAGCTTTGCGTTTAAAAGGTCGATATCCAAAATTTAGTTTTGTAACTTTAGATGGTGATACTTTAAGTGCCGATGGAATTTTAACTGGTGGTGCTAGAGAAAGTGCAGACTCAGGTGTTTTAAAAAGAAAGCGTGAAATTAAAGAGCTTTCTGAGCAGCGTGAAGAAGCAGCCGGTAAGCTTGCCTTAATGACTGTTACTATTAAAAAGTTACAATCTCAAGTGACAACAATGGAAGAAGAGCTTGTTGAAGCCAAGAAAAAGGGTAACGAAAAAGAAATTAAGTTAGTGAGTTTGGAGAAGGATTTAGAGCGCGCTGAAAACGAATTAAATCAAGCCGATAAAGCTGTTCAAAAGCAAGAAAATGAAGTTGCAGAACTTCAAGCTAAACAAGAAAAGCTAAATGAAGATTTAGCAACAGTACTTGAATCTAAAGAAGAGAACTTAGCTAAAAAATTAGAGTTAGATAACAGAATAATTGAAGTGACTACTAATTTTGACCAAGCTAGGAATGGCTTTGATGAAAAACAAGAAGAAGTGACTAGTTTGCAAGTGAAATCAGCTTCTAAAAAGCAAGAGCTACAAGGATTGCAGCATCAGCTTGAGATGGTAACAGTTTCGCTGAATGAAGTTATTCAACAGTTAGGGCAAATGTCGGATGAGAGCAGTAAAAGTTTAGAGTCCATGACTGAAAACCAAAGGATGCTTGAAGAAAATAAAATAAAGTTAGAAAAAATGATTCAAGAAAGTAAAGTTAAAGAAGAGGAACTTCAAGGTTTGCGAAATGAATTTGAAGTTTCATCTAATAACGCTAAAGAGAAAGAATCTAAAATCTCTGAGCTGTTAAGAGCCCGTAATGAAGAACAGTCAAAGCTCAATGACTATCAGTTAAAGATTGAGCAACTTAAAATGAAAGAAACATTATTAACTGAGCAAATGCATGAGCGCTATATGGTTGATTTATCAGAAATGTATATGCAGTTTGCTAATGAGCCTGGTGATGTTGAAGCCATTGAGTCAGAAGTTACTGATCTTCGCAAAAAAGTGAATAAAATCGGCGAAGTGAATTTATCTGCTATTGAAGAGTACGATGAGTTATCTGAAAGATATAAGTTTTTATCACAGCAGCATGAAGACTTATTAAATGCTAAGGATCAGCTTCGCAAAGTGATTGATCGTATTAATAGAATTTGCTCTCGTCGTTTCCGTGAAACTTTTGAACAGGTGAATGAAAGATTTGTAAAAGTGTTCCCAGTTCTATTTGGTGGTGGTGAAGCTAAGCTAACGCTTATCGAGTACGCAGAAAAAGAAGAGTTTGGTGTTGATATTGAAGCTAAGCCTCCAGGTAAAAAGCTTCAAAACGTGAGCTTACTTTCTGGTGGAGAAAAGGCTTTAACCGCTGTGAGTTTGATTTTCTCAATCTTCTTAGTAAAACCATCTCCATTTTGTTTGCTGGATGAGGTTGATGCTCCACTTGATGATGCCAATGTATTTAGGTTTAACGACTTAGTAAAAGAAATGGCCAAGCGAAGTCAGATTATTGTGGTGACACATAATAAACATACGATGAAGGTTAATAATAAAATCTTTGGTGTAACCATGGAAAGTAAAGGGGTTTCTAAGCTTGTGTCTGTAAACTTAGACAAGGCTGAAAAGCTAGCATTTGCCTAATAAGGTCAGCACTCCCTAAAAAATAAAAGTTAACAAGAGCTAATAGAAATATTAGCTCTTTTTTTACTCTAAAGAAGTTACTGGAAGGGGGAAACTATTCATATCACGCTAACTTCATTAAATAATTCTTTGAATTTTAAATACTCATATTTCACAAAGTGCTCAAACAGCTCGCCTACGGCGAGAACTGCGCGCTTTATAAAATATGAGTATTTAAAATTCAAAGAATTATTTAATGAAGTTGAGGTCATTGCTTGGATAAGAGTTGAAGTTAAAAAAATACTTTGCTATGAATAATTTTATGAGGATCTTATCGGTATTATTATTTTTAGTGCTTATGTCTTCATGCAGTGCCAATCCTAAAAAAAATATAAAATCTGCAAATGAGTTGAGTGACAGAGAAAATATTGTTGCTACACAACCAAATGGTAATAATATTAATGTTGCCTTTATAAAATCTCAGCTAAGTAGTCTAAATTCACAAATTTGGGATATGGAAGCCGCATTAATGGGGGCTCAAGCTCGCTTAGATAGATATAAATCTATGGGTATACCCGGTAAAGACGAGATGGTCACAAGTGCTAAAGCTGAGATTACTAATTTTGAAGCTCAAAGAGAAAACTTAAAAGCTCAGAAAGTTGGCCTTGAAATGCAGTTAATGCTTAATCAGTAGTAATGTTTTCAAAAATATAATTAGAAGCTAAAAGCTTGATATCATTTTTTTGTTCTTCGGTTGTAATTGTCCATGCAATAATAGGAACTTTAAATAGTTTATTCAAAATAATATTAGAGATGGAAAATATTTCGCTCCACTCATAGGCTATGAAGTCGGGCCGAACTAAATAGCTATCAAAGACATTTTTTAAGTAGAACTTTTGCACTAAATTCATCTTTGTATCCGAAAACGATCCAGAGACGAGGCCAACTGGAACTTTAGGCAAGTGCTGTAAAAAATAACGAACAGTCATGGGGTTAAAAGATTGTACTGCGAACTCACCATCATAATTTTTTAAAATTTCTAAGGCTTCACTGTGTAAAATTTGGTTAGAGGTTTTTTTATTTTTAATTTCAACTAACACCGGTACTTGGCCGTTAATAAGGGCTAAGGTCTCTTCTAAGGTTGGAATTTTTTCTTTTCCATTAACTTTAAATTCTTTCAGTTGCTTGAGTGTAATAGAGTTTATCGGAATATCTGAGCCGCAAAGTCTACGTAAATCGTCATCATGAAAAACAACTACGGATCCATCTTTTAAAAGTTGTATATCAAGCTCAATAGGGTGATTGTTGGCAATGGCTAGCTTGAAAGCAGGTAAGGTGTTTTCTGCAGCCTTTTTAGAATGGAGGCCTCTATGAGCAATTGGAGAGTTTAGGAGCCAATGTTTTTTGTGTAATTTCATGTATTTAGATTAACTCCTAGTGAGGTAAATAATTAAGTAATTATAGCTTAGCTGTTATTTTATTGCTAATCAATACGCTTATTTATGCCGATAAGATATTGATATTATGTTGAAATTATATAAAGACTTTATTCATTTTATTGTTGTGGCTGCAGTTATGGCTGCCTTTTTCGTGTTCACAAATTGTGGGGAAGAGGGATTTGTTTCTGAAACTGCTTTTGAATCTGAGAATTTTGTTTTTCTTAATTACAGAGACGGTGATGGAATAAGGCAAACAAAAAAAGCATACTTTCAAGAGGCCGATGGTGACCTATACATTGATGGTGATGTTCTCATTGGGTCAGCTCAGGATATTGGAATTGGTCAAGAAGTGGATTTAAATTCAGCAGTTCCAGATATTATGATTGAAAAAAGTGAAGGTATAAAAAACTTCCAAGCTCTTAAAAGTAATAAAGCGAAAATTTGGGTTGATGGTAAGGTGCCATTCAATATTGGTTCCAATGTTAGCCCTGAAAATGAAAGATTATTTTTGGATATAATTTTTGATTTAAATGATTTATTTAAAGAAAATGATGTAAATTTGCAGTTTGTAAGACATAGCAATGAAAAAGACTTTCTGAAAATTATTGAAATGGATTTAAAATTTCCAATGGGTGGTCAGTCCTATGTTGGTCGACAGGGTGGTTTACAAGAGTTAAAAATTAGGTCAGATAACTTTAACCAAACTATTATTCATCATGAAGTATTGCATGCTTTAGGTTTTAAACATGAACATCAACGTTCTGACCGTGAACTTCAAATTTACTTGGAGAATGTGAGCCCCAACTTAAGGTATAACTTTTCAATTTATAAAACCGGGACAAGTATTGGCGAATACGATTATGACTCAATTATGCATTATCATTCCTATGCTTTTTCAAGCAATGGTGAAGTAACCATGGCCACTATTGACGGCAATATTATTCGCCGTAATCGGAAGCTATCTGCCGGTGATATTCAAGCTGTTGGTGATATATACGGCTTTATTACCCCTATTAGTGATGGAAGTTATAGTTATAGTGGTAGATACTTCAAGATCGAAGATTCCTATTATTGTGAGTACAGAACTAAACAGCCCCATTTAAACTTTCATTTATTGGATTTATCTTCAATAGCTACAATGAGGGCTCAAGGGCTTCGAGCCGACCTTTCAGAGTCGCCTTACTGTGATTAAAGTTAAATAAAATCAAATACTTGTGATGCATTGGTAGAAGGCTTGCTTTAAAGTCCAATCCCTTTTAAATACAGTACTTTAAGTCTTTAAAAAGGTGTTAATCATGGGTGATATTAGTCAATATATGTTAATTGCTGGAACTATAATCGTGGGCCTGTTTTCTACAGTTGTCTACTATGTTGCGAGGTATTCGTTTAAATCCCATGACAAAGACCCTGAAGTATTGCCTTCCTTGAAAGAGGAGAAACTAGTAGAGGCAAAAGTTAAAGTTGAGGAGATTACAAAAACTGAAGAGCCTAAAAAGTCAGAAGTAGTACAGGAAAAAGTAACTGTAAAAAAAGATTTAAAAGATGCTTTAGCAAATACTAAAGCCAATATTTTTGGGCGTTTAAAAGACTCTTTAGTTGGCAAAAGTACTTTGTCTGATGACGACATGGAGTATTTAGAAGAGGTTTTATATACAAGTGATATGGGGCCCAAAACTGTGCAGAGATTAATGGGAGCTGTTGGAACCAAACTTGGATCCTCTGAAAAAAAGCAGTTAACCAGTGTGCAAACTGCCATAAAAGATGAAATGAGCACTATTTTTTCTGATGTTCAAAATGAAGGTGATATTAATTTAGAAAGTAGTTTAGATCTTATTAAGGCCGGGGAGTCCACAAAAATTTGGATGATTGTTGGTGTAAATGGTGCTGGTAAAACTACGAGTATTGGAAAGTTAGCTAACCTTGCTGCTCTTAAGGGTTTAAAAGTTTTGGTTGCCGCTGGAGATACCTTTAGGGCGGCAGCTGGTGAGCAGTTAAAGGCTTGGACAGATAGAGCTCAAGTAGAAATATTTTTTCCTGAAAAAGTAACAGACCCAAGTGCTGTTGCTTATGATGCCTGTCAAAAAGGAGTATCTGGTCAATTTGATTTAGTAATTATTGATACTGCTGGGCGCTTGCATACTCAGGATAACCTAATGGAAGAGCTTAAGAAAATGCAAAGAGTAATTAAGAAGGTGATTCCAGAAGCACCTGATCAAACCTTAATAGTTTTAGATGCAAACTCTGGGCAAAACGCTTTAATGCAAGCACGCAACTTCCATGAGGCTTTAAACTTAAGTGGTGCAATACTAACTAAACTTGATGGTACCGCAAAAGGTGGAGTTGCCGTGGGCTTAGCCTGTGAACTCTCTTTACCAATCAGAGCTATTGGAGTGGGTGAAGGCATTGAGGACCTGAGGCCTTTTGAATCTAGTGAGTTTGTAAATTCAATAATCTAGATTTACCTACACCTTGGTCCAGACTAGTTAAGGCCTTTATATCAAGATAACCTCTTAAGAGTTAAGATATCTCCTTGAGCAATATATTCAGCTCAATTTAAGTTTGATTAGGAGAATTTTTGTTAGCTCATAGTTCCTTTGTTTATACCATTGCAGGCATTGCCTTTTTTATTTTTGGTATGGACTTAGCCAGTAAAAACCTACAAGTACTTGCTGCCAACCGTATAAAAGGTTTGATTAGTAAGTTATCAGATAAGCCATATCTGGGTGTAGTTGTTGGTATCTTGATGACTGTAATCATACAGAGTTCAGGCGCAGTAACATCCATGTTGGTGGGGTTAGGTTCGGCAGGTGTGGTTGCTCTACCTCAAGTTATGAGCGTGATTTTAGGTTCGGCGATTGGATCCACTTTAACGGTGCAATTGCTAAGTTTAAATGTTGCACAATTTGGTTTACCTTTATTTACCTTTAGCTTTTTAATTTATTTTTTATCGAAAAAAAGAGTGGTGAAAAGTGTAGCCAGTGTCATTATGGGTTTTGGTTTAATTTTTTGGGGACTAGAGGTTATTACCTATGGAACCAGTGCTTTGCGTGAATCAAATCTATTTATTGATTTTTTAGATTACCTTAAAGCATACCCACTTATCGCAATTTTAGCCACAGCCTTTTTTACTGCTATAGTTCATAGTAGTGCAGTTACTATTGGTTTTGCCATGGGTTTAGCAGCCGGTGGAATGATTAGTTTGTACGATGCAATTTTTTGGGTTTATGGTGCAAATATTGGGACTACAGCAACAGCATTAATAGCAAGCGCCGGTGGTAACTATATGGGTAGACAAGTGGCCTGGGCTCATTGCTTGTTTAAGGTGATTAGTGTTGGAATATTTTTCTTTTTTACAACATACTTTGCAAGTTTTCTGACTTCTGATTTACCACAAAGAGATATTGCCAATGCACATACTTGTTTCAATGTATTTGCAGCTTTAATGTTTTATCCATTTATTAAGTATGGTGTTGTTGTTGTGCAGAAACTATTTCCTGCATCTAAAAGTGAAAAAGAATTTTCGGTAAAATATTTAGGTCGTGGTGACTTTCAGTCAGTGTCAGTTGCTGTGGCTCATGCTGAGCGCGAAGTACTGAGGATGGCAGATATTGTTTTTAGTATGATCAGAGACTCTCTTGCTTTGTTTAAAGGGGAAGATCTAGATTTAAAAGAAGCTATATTAGAAAAAGATAACAGGGTGGATCTTTTAAATAAAGAAATAAATCTGTTTGTGGCAAGCTATATGGAGCAAGCAGATCCTGGCTCTGAGGTGGATTTTTTACGGCTAATGACATTTTCAACTGACCTAGAAAGTGTAGGCGATGTGATTGATAATAGCTTATTAAAAATGGCTGAAAAAAAGCAAGCTTTGAAAGTTGATTTTAGTCCGGAAGGTTGGAAAGAAATTAAAAAAATGTATGAAGAAACAAAAAAGTTATCATCACTGTCGATCACTTGTTTTCAAAGGCAAGACGTGGAGCTGGCTGGAAAAATTGTTTATAATAAGCGTTTAATCCGTAGAATGGAAAAAGACTTCAGAATTCGCCACTTAGAGCGACTCATTGCTGGCAAGCAAGAAACAATGAATACAAGTTCAATACATATGGACATTCTCAGTGAATACCGCAGAATTGTTGGCTTAATGTCAAACCATGTATACTCATTACTGAAAGATACAGATAAGTATTTAATTTTGCCAAGAGGAAGTGGAGAAGATGAAGAATAAATTAAGCTTAATTGTTGCCCTGGGGTTATTTATATTTAGTGCTTCATTGTCTGCAGAGACCTATTCAGTTCGTCTTTCCCTTGGAACCAATCAATGTGTTTATGTTGACGGTGAGAATGAGTGCACTAATAGAGCCACTCCCAGTGAGGAAGTTATATTTAAATTAATAAAAAACTCAAATGGGGACTACTTTGCTCATAAAGAGTTAAGTACATATTTGGGAACTGATAAATTTACAGTGACAATAGCAGTGATAAAAGAATCGCTTGATTCTGATGAAATGGAAGTCAAAGTCAACTTAATTGCCGTAACCGCTAATGGGGACAAAAAAATTAAGGTTGAGGAATTACTTGTGTCTGATTTCTCAGATCTGGAAAATATTCGTTTAGAAGGTGAGCCCATTGTAAGAATGGTTTTGAATTATTTGACGTCTACAAATCATTATATAGACTTTTACTAGGCCACTTTATATTTTGTATTCCTGCCCTTACCAATTTTTAAAACATTATTACTATTAGTGAGATCAAGTATCCAGCGATTGGCAGTTCGTTGTGTAATATTAAACTTTAAGCTTAACTCTTTAGCTGTAAAATTTGAGTTACTAAAAATAAACTGTAGCTGTGAGGGGAGAATTGCCTTTGGGTTAGTTAGTAAATGGGTTTGCTTCTTATTAATAGAATAATTAAAATCTTTAATATTGTTTAGATCTATTAGATACAAGTTATTCTTTTTTTCAATTTTATAACCAAACTCTTTAAGTAATTTTTTATTAAGCCTAGATATTATCTGGTATATACGATCGGGAGATGAGTCGGGATTATAAAACTCATCGCCAAAGAGTTTGGCATGAATAGAGCCAAGAGTCATTGGCTTGTAGCCATCTGAAATTAAGTGACAAAAGAGTTGTGAAGTGAGTTCATTGCTAATGGGGAGTTGTTTGCCAAACAGTTCAAATATAGACTGCGTAGTTTCTCTTTTCCAGCTCCAAGAGTCACTAATGCTGTTATCTTTAATTCTATTTTTAAAAGAAGTGTAAGGGGTTCTATAGTAAACTTTATTTAGTAAAGTGCTATCATTGCTAATAGTTCCTTGCCAGTAATCAAGGTCACGAAGTGTTTCAAAATCATTAAATAATAAATTTTTACTTCTTACTTTTGCAAGAAGCTTACTGCTTCCATCTGTTTTCAGCTTTAGCAATGCTAGCCATTTTTGTGGGTAGAGTAGGGCTTTTTGGTTTGAACTTTTAAGTATGTTAAAACTATCAGTTAGTATTTGCTTAGCTTTATTATAATTTCCTTGTTGAAAATAAATTTGACCAATTTGTTCTAGAACATATCCGCGCAAAAGTTGATGCTTGGAGTCCATGTTTTTATCAAGATCCAGGAGTATATTTAGTGCCAGGTCATATTTTTTTAAGAAAATATAAATTGATGATAAATTAATTTTTCCAACTAAGCTCATATAGCTATCAGATATAAGGTTGGTGTACTTAAGCATCAAGGGAAGGGCTTTGTCGTAATCCCAGCTCTTGAAGTGACAAAATGATTTGGTTAATAAGATTGATGGATCATCACCGCTATTTAATTCATTTATAAGGTCTAATCCCTCACTCTGAGCGCCAATTTCAATGAGTGCTTTTGCGTAAACTTTCTTTTCCTCATCAGTTCCTAAGTCATAATATGAACCACGAATATAGCTGTGTAATAACTTAAGGCAGTGGTGAGAACCACCACTTCTATTTAAAAGTGTTCCAACCTGATACAAGTATTTTCTTGGAATGGTTTTAATGGGAATGGATTGAATTAACTCAAGTACTTGCTTTCCTTGACCAATTTTAATGAGCTCATCACATTCAGTTATAAAACTTTGATTTACTTTATTCACGACAGATATATCGGTAGGAGTCTAAGTAAACCTAAGTTATTATTGTTATATGGATGCGAGGAAAATAATTAGTCTTATATTGTTATGTTTTATTATGGTAGCCTACCAAAATTGTGGTTCAGGGCTTTTACCAGACCAATCTATTGATGGTTTTCAATCCAACGGTGGTGGTTACTCAGGAATTCATCATAGTCAGCCGACGTCAGACATTTCATTGCCAGAAGATGAACCAATGATTGATATTAATAAGGGTGAGTGCACCGGAAAAATCATGTCTTATCACTTAGTGAGTGACTCTTGTCCAGCAACAGATTATAGCGCTCAAGATTGGAGTAGCTTATTGTCGAGCGAAACATTTACTTTAAATGGTGAAGAAGTGAGTTTGCCAGTGGGAGGCGAAGCCTTATGTAAAGAGTTTATCAGTAAGTATATACTTGTTGTTGATTCTTGTGCTGACACAATTAAGCAGGTAGAGCGCTCTGCGGTTGAGTATATTGGAAATGGTTCAACGGTAACCATTGATGGGTTAATATATAAGTCCTTTGGAATTCAAGTAATTTACTAATTTAAGATCAGATAGGCTACTTGTTTAAGCAAATCTAAGCTTGCTGAAGCGAGCTTTATATCAATTATATTAAATAATTTATTAAATTTTAAATACTTCAATTTTATAAAGCGCGCAGTTCTCGCCGAAGGCGAGCTGTTTGAGCACTTTGTGAAATTGAAGTATTTAAAATTTAATGAATTATTGAATATAGTTGATGTAGGTGGCTCGACCTTAGTCATTTATGATCGAAAATTAAAGTACTGAATTGTTAGGCAAATTAAATTAAGTTAGCATTAACTATGCTTATTCAAAAATTATATATTGTCTCATCTTTAATTCTATTTACCTTAATCTTTTCAAGTTGCTCTAGCTTGAACTCAACAATAAATAGTCGGAGTGTAAGTAATACACAAGGGCCTGCTGAAAAACCAATGCAGCGCTTTAGTATAGGCAGTTGCAGTAAGTCCAACTTGCCTCAACCATTATGGCCAATAATTACAAAGCAAAATCCAGAGCTTTTTATATGGATGGGAGATAATGTCTATCTTGATACTGAAAACTTAAATGAAATGAACAGAATTTATGCTGAGCAAGAGTCGATTCCATCTTATAAAGAATTTAAAAAAGAAGTTCCTATAATTGGCACTTGGGATGATCATGATTTTGGTAACAATGATGTGGGAAAAGAATACCCCCTTAAAGAACAAAGCCAAAAACTCTTTTTAGATTTTATTGGTGAACCTGCTAATAGCTTAAGGCGATCCCAGAAAGGAATTTATGCCACATATACTTATGGCCCTGCCGATCAAGAAGTGCGTATTATTTTGTTAGATGTTAGGTACCACAGAGAAAAACCAGGAAAGCCAAAATCTGATGTTCTAGGTGAAGAGCAGTGGAAGTGGTTTGAAGATGTATTAAAAACCAATACAGCAAAAGTGACTTTTTTAGTTTCAAGTATTTCTTTATTATCAGAGTCTTTTCCGCGCTCAGAAGAATGGGCTGATTTTAAGTGGGAAAAGAAAAAGTTATTTCACTTAGTTAATAAATATAAAACCTCTGGCTTTATGATTCTTACTGGTGATAGGCATTTCTCGGCCTATTTGCCAATGCGAGTTCATGGAAGGAAGTACCATGAGTTAATGAGTAGCGGCATGACCCATAACAAGAAGTCGGAATTGGGTGAAAAAGTGATGAGGTTTTATTACGGCAAAGAAAATACTTACTTTGAAAGAAGCTTTGCCAATATAGATTTGGATTGGAATGCTGAGCCTATGCAAATGAAGTTCTCAGCCATTGGAGTAGATAGCCAAGTTCACCTTGAAAAGAGTTTCTATTTAAATAAAAAAAATAATTGGGTTTTGGTTGAGTAGATTTTAGCTTACAAACAATTGTGCGCGCTGCATTATTTGATTGATGTATGAAAACCTAGGCTGATAAGGGCTCACGTCCAGTTGGCCACAGTTAATGCCCTGTTCTGGTTTATATATCTAGTTGATATTATTTGGTAAAATGTTAATCTAATAAAGTATTAGCCGTAGAGGCGCCCTAGTATATAGAGAGAATAATCTTTATGGATAAGAAACTATACAACGTAAATATTGCCGGCTTACCATTAAAGCTTAGGTCTTCCCATGATTCGGAGACAGTGGCCGCATTAACTAAACTTGTAGATGATAAGATTGAAGAGGCACAAAGCCTTGGTAATCGTGTTTCTTTCCAAAATGCATTACTTTTAGCTTCATTGCATATAGCAGAAGAGTTATTAACGCTTAAGAATTCAGTGAATGAAGATTTAAATTTCCTAAAATCAAAGTCAAAAGCTATTCTCTCAGAACTAGAGTCCTCTCCGCTTACTAAAATTGGTTTAGAAGAATAAACCAATAAATAAGTTAAAGCATGTAAATGCTTTTTGGAGATTATTTTGAATACCCAAGTATTAATTAGTAAGCCTGAGAGTCGGGCTTATTTAAAAAATTTATTAAGTTCTTTTATTGAATCTAACCATAAAGAGAATTTAGATCAGCTTATTAGTGCTAATATAATATCTTTAGTAGAGCAGCTATGCCCACATGGCCCAGCACTAATTGGCTCTTACCAAGCCACTGCTATTGAGCCTAACTTGAGCTTACCCACAACTTGGAACACTTCATACCCAGTGGTTGAGTCGGATACGCAAATCAATTTTTATACAAACCCTAGTAAGGAGTTTGTAACTTCCAGTTTTGGCATAAAAGAGCCAACACAAGAAGTTGAAAACCTCAAAGAGGCTTTAGTGCATGACGCCCTTATTATACCTGCGGTTGGCTTTAATCAAAGCGGATATAGGCTGGGTCACGGTGGTGGCTATTATGATCGTTATTTAAGTAATATTAATAAAATTAAAATTGGAGTGGGATATTCTGTTCAATTTACGGACGGCCTATGGTCGCCAGAAGAGCACGATATTCAATTGGACTATATTGTAACTGAGAAATATGTGATCAAAATTAATAATTGATCAAAAAGGAAATTGTAATGGACTCGATGTCGTTAGTAGTTGTTGTTGGAAGTTTGCTGGTAGGTTTGGCTTTAGGCTTAGTCTCTTTTTATTTGTATCGTCAAATGCTAGACGGCAAAAAGAAAAACTCTGCCCAAAAAGAAGCAGACAGAATTGTAAATAAGGCTAAGTCGCAAGCTAGTAAAATAGATCGTGATTCCAAGTCAAAAGCCAAAGACTTTGAGTCTAGAGCTAGAAGAAATGCTGAGAATGAGATTAGAAAACAAAAGCAAAGCTTACAATCCCAAGAAAATAAATTTAAAGATAAAGAGTCTAAGCTTGATCGTGACTATAAAAGAAAGCTTGAAGAGTTAAAGCAGAAAGAGCAAGACTTAGAGGCGCAAACAGAAGAAACGCAGGCTAGTAAGCAGCAGGTGCGAGAGCTAGAAAAAAAATGTCGTCGTCAAATTGAAGATATTCAAGTGCAATTGGAAAAGGTGGCTGGCATGTCCACTGAAGATGCAAAGCAGGAGTTAAAGTCATCCTTAGAAGAAGAGGCAAGAGAAGAGATTAGTGAAAGGTTAAGTGAAATCGAGGCTGATGTTAAAAAAGAAGCGGACCAAAAAGCTAAAGAGATCTTAGCCACTGCTATAGCTAGATATGCCAGTGAAGTTTCCACAGAGAGAACAGTGAATGTGGTTGCATTAACTAGTGACGAAATGAAAGGTAAGATCATTGGACGTGAAGGGCGTAACATTAGAGCCTTAGAAGCAGCCTGTGGTGTTGATTTAATTATTGATGAGACCCCTGAAGCTGTAGTTATTTCCAGTTTTGACCCTGTAAGACGAGAGATTGCTAAACGAGCCTTAGAAAAATTAATGGCAGACGGTAGAGTACACCCGGCTAGAATTGAAGAGGCGGTTGGTCAGGTTAAAAAAGAGCTTTTTAAAGCAATCAAAGAAGATGGTGAGAAGGCTTGTTTTGATTTAGGAATTCACGGTTTGCATGCAAAAATTATTGAGCAAGTGGGTGGTATGAAGTACCGCCATACTGGAATGCATAATTTATTTAAAAACTGTGTTGAGGTGGCTGAAATCTCTGGAATGATAGCTGCGGAGATTGGAAGTGATGTTAAACTGGCAAAGCGCGCCGGTCTTTTACATGCCATCGGTAGAACAATTGAACATACTGTGGAAGGTGATTATGCCACTGTGGGAGCGGACTTTATTAAGCGTCATGGTGAAAAACCAATTGTTGTTCAGGCAGTAAGAAACCATAAGGCTAAAAACGAAAAAGCTAAAAGTTTATTAGATCATATTGTTCAAGCGGCAGTTCAGCTGGGTAATGCAAGGCCTGGAGCACGCCGAACTATGATGGAAACTTATATTAAGCGTTTGGCCGATTTAGAGTCTATTGGTAATAGCTTTGACGGTGTTGTTAAGACTTATGCAGTTCAAGCCGGTAAAGAGATTCGCGTGGTTGTAGACAGTGGTAGAATCACTGATGGGCAAGCAAAAATGTTAACCCGTGATATCGCTAGAAAAATTGAACGTGAGTTAAATTACCCAGGTCAAATTAAAGTGAATGTAATTAGAGAAACACGTATCGTTGAGCATGCAAGGTAGTTGAGCTTTGAGTTTTTTAGATCCAAATGAACAGTTAAAAGAGCTTAAGCGAGGAATTGTTGATTTCATTTCCGAGAAAGACCTATTAACAAAACTTGAAAAAAGTAAAAAAGAAAACAAGCCTCTTGTTATTAAGGCTGGCTTTGATCCAACACGCCCTGATCTACATTTAGGGCATACAGTTTTAATCAATAAAATGCGCCAGTTTCAAAAGTTAGGTCACAAAGTTGTTTTCTTAATCGGTGATTTTACAGCCATGATTGGTGATCCTACGGGTAAAAATGAAACAAGACCTGCACTTTCTAAAGGGGATGTAAAAGAAAACGCTAAAACATATGCTGAGCAGGTATTTAAAATTTTAGACCCAGAACTTACGGATGTGGTTTATAATACGGAGTGGTTTGATAAGTTTAAACCAGAAGACTTTATTAAATTAACCAGTAAGTACACTGTGGCTAGAATGCTTGAGCGTGATGACTTTGAAAAAAGGTATAAAGAGCAAGCAGCCATTGGAATACATGAGTTTTTATACCCTCTTATTCAGGGTTATGACTCCGTTGCATTAAAGGCTGATGTAGAGCTTGGTGGAACGGACCAACTATTTAATATACTTATGGGCCGATCACTACAGAAGTCTCATGGTATGGGCCAGCAGGTGGTTATGACTGTGCCTTTGCTTGAAGGCTTAGATGGTGTTCAAAAAATGTCAAAGAGTTACGATAACTACATTGGTGTTACAGAAAACCCTAAAGATATGTTTGGTAAGTCCATGCGTGTTTCTGATGAGCTCATGTACCGTTATTATGATTTGTTAACTGATATTAGTACGGATGATATTGAGCAAATGAAAGCCGATGTATCCTCTGGCAAAAAGCATCCTCGTGATGCGAAAGTAGAGTTAGGCAAGTACTTAGTGACACGCTTTCATAGCAAAGAGGCTGCTGATAATGCCTATGAAGAGTTTAAAAGAATTTTTGTTAAAAAAGGAATTCCAGATGACATGCCAGTGCATGAGTTAGATCCTGCAACAGACCTAGGTGTTTGTGCATTTCTCACAAGTCTTGCAATGACTAAGTCAAATGGTGAGGCTCGTCGTTTAATTCAAGGTGGTGGCGTACAAATAAAAGGGGAGAAGTTATCTGACCCTCAGTTAAAGATAAGTTTGAATTCTGGAGATGAGTTTATTGTAAAGGTTGGGAAAAAGAAATTTTCCAAGATAAAGGTCAATTGATATGAAAATTAAATTTATACCTCAAAATGTTGAAGTTGATCTAGATCCTAACAAATCTATTATGAGGATTGCCCAGGAGAATAACTTATTTATTAAGTCTGTTTGTAATGGTTTGCCCTCTTGTGCGGAGTGCAGAGTGCAAATTGAAGAGGGTGAGCATAATGTTTTGCCACCCACTTCGGAAGAGTTGTCTTTAATCGGTACAGGTCACTTTGTGGATCGCAGGCGACTGTCTTGCCAGTTAAAGTGTTTTGGGCCAATGGTGATTGATCTTGCTGAGCAGGTAGAAAAAGAAAAGCTTGGTGGTAATAAAAGGCCGCAGGGTCACTTGCGTAAAGACTCCACTGAGCAGTCATTGGCTGTTACTGGAAACCTGATTGATGCTGATGTGGAATTATTATCAGCTGAAGACTTAAATATAAACGAAGACTCCATTGAAGATGATAAACCGCAGTCGGCTCTGTCAGGAGTAAAAAAATCTAAATCAAGAAATAGAAACCGAAATAATAAAAAGCGTCCACCTAAAAAGGTTCATGCCTCTGCAAATAAAGAGTCTTCTGATGGAAAGCCAGCTAACAAATCTCGGCCTAAAAATAAAAACCGTAATCGCAACAGAAACCGCAATAGAAAAAACAACAAACCTAAGCCAGAATAATTTTAATATAACTTTAGTCACCTGAGTATTGTCTACAACATCACCCTTAAACGCCCGTGTAGGACATTCTGAACGTCGTTTACGTCATCCTGAACGTAGTGAAGGATCTCGCGCTAGTGCCTTCATTAAGTTAAAAATGGTGCACTAATGAAGGAACCTTTTTGAATTCTTAATTTTAAAATAAAAAGATATGAAAAATTTTCTAAGACATTACAAATGAGAAATATTAGAAAGTATATTACTATGGAAGAGTGTATTGAATTGACCCTAACTGACCATTTAGTTAAGTAAGTAGCTATGCAAAATTTAGAATTAAACCACTTAAAATACTTTTATTATACAGTAACAGAAGGCGGGGTGGGTGCCGCGGCTGATAAGCTGTGTATTCAGCAGCCAGTGGTCAGTAAAATGCTTAAAAGCCTTGAAGATCAGCTTGGGGAAAGCCTGTTTATTAAAAAAGGGCGAAAAAAAGTACTAACGGATTTTGGGCAATTAGTATTCCGCCATAGCCAAGTAATTTTTAGTGAAGCAAATAAAATTAATAATTTAAGTTCTAATGTAGAGGATATTACAGGCCCATTAAATATTGGTGCAGCAGAACCCATAGCAGCTTTTATTATGCCAAAAGTATTAAAGACTATAATGAAAAAATATAAAAATATTCATCCCAATATATATTCAGCAACAGCAAATGTAACCTTAGATATGATCAAAGAAGGAAAACTAGAGGCTGGATTTTTATTTCATGTTCCAAAGCTGAGTGATGAACTTGAGGTTATTGCTAGTATTCCAGTTAAGCACTCATTAGTAATATTAAGTAAAGAAAAATCTAATAAAGAAGTGATTCAATCATTTATTGGGTCACGAGAAATAGATGATAATAGTAATCATAAGTTTCCAACAGTTGATAAGCTGCGAAAAAAATATAAAGACACTTCTATTAAATACTCCAGTAACCATATTGGTTTGCACAAAGAGTTGGTACTCCAGGGAAGAGGCGTTTCCATTTTGCCCAGTTTTTTAGTCACCAAAGAGCTAAAAAGTGGAAAACTCACCACATTGCTGAAAAGTGAAAAATTTATTTTTGATATGAAAGTTGTAATGAAGAGATCAAGCCTTCAAAGCCCAATTCTAGTAGATATGATAAACAAAATTAAAGATTTACCAATTTAGAATAGTAATCTAAATATGACCACATGTGAGCGTCTTTAACTTTCTATTGAAATCCGGTCTGTTTACCTCGCGCACAGTTCTGAAACTAAAAAACCACTTCTAAAGAAGTGGTTTTTTAGTTTCGGCTGTCTGAGCACGAGGCAAGCAGGCCGGATTTCAATAGAAAGTTAAACAGCGAAAGACGATCCGCAGCCACAGGTTTTAGAGGCATTAGGGTTAGAAAAAACAAAACCAGCTCCATTTAAGCCACCTTCATAATTTAAAGTCATTCCCAGAATGTATAAAATACTTTTGTTATCAATAACAACTTTAACGCCATCATTATCAAACTCTTTGTCGCCTTCAGCTAATGAAGTGTCGAAATCTAATTTATAAGAAAATCCAGAGCAGCCACCGCGCTTTACTTTTACGCGTAAAAAAGCATTTTCAGGCTGCTTTTCTTCTTTCATTAGGTCTGAAATTTTACTAACTGCTGTTTCTGATACTGTAATCATAATATCTCCTGTACTACTAATATAGCACGTCTTTTAAGGTAATTCTATGGGTAAAAAAATAGAGTCATTTTAAATATTTGCAGATTTTAAGAGCTAGTTATTTAAAAAGTCCTTTTATTTTACTACAGCAGAGGTCGATATCTTCTTTTTTAGTGAAACGCCCTAAACCAATCCTAAGTGAGGCTTTAGCCAGCTTATCTTCCACGCCAATAGCCCTTAAGACATAACTAGAGCTTGAGCTTTTAGAGCTACAGGCAGATCCAGAACTCACTGCCAAACCACTTAAGCCTAAGGCAAAAAGGTCAGCGGATAAATCTTTAAAGGAAAAATTAATATTATTAGATAGCCTTTCGGTAGGGTGGCCATTGAGTTTTGCTTGCGGTATATTGCTTAAAACTTCATTGATTAAATGATCTCTTAAAGAACAGTTTTTTTTGTTTTCTTCATCAAACTGAAGTAATGCAATTTTAGAAGCTTCTCCTAAACCTACTATACCAGGAACATTTAGTGTGCCAGGGCGCAAGCCACCTTCTTGTCCGCCGCCAAACATAAGTGGAGACAGTTTAACTTTTGGATTGTCTAGGTTTACGTAAAGTGCACCAACCCCTTTGGGGCCATACATTTTATGGCCAGACAATGAAAGTAAATCAATATTCATTGTTTCAACGTTGATGGGAATTTTACCCATGGCTTGAGCGGCATCGGTATGAAATACTATATCGTGCTTTTTGCACCAAGCACCAATGGCTTCGAGCTTATTACAGGTGCCGATTTCATTATTGGCAGCCATAACGCTAATGAAAGCTGTGTTTTCCTTTCTTAAGTCTTCAAGGGTGGACAGCTCAACTTGTCCGAACTCATTAACAGGAGCAATGGAGACTTCAGCGCCAAAATTTTCACAGTGTTTAAATACATCTAGTACAGCTTTATGCTCAACTGAGGATGTAATAATATGTGGCTTTACTTTTTGAGAATAAATTAAATGTTTGATTAAACCTAAAATTGCAATGTTATTACTTTCAGTGGCTCCACTTGTCCAAAAAATATGTTTTGGGCTGGCGTTTAGTAATTTAGCCACTTCAACACGAGCATTTTTAACGGCAAGTTCAGCCTCCCAGCCATAGCAATGGGATTGGCTAGCAGGGTTGCCAAACTCTTCTTCGAAGTAAGGTTTCATTTTTTCAAAAACGCGAGGGTCAAGCTTAGTTGTAGCGTTATTGTCTAAATAAATTGGTTTTTCCATACTTAAAGTGTCCTTAATTAATATGTTCAATATGTTTGTATAAATCTTTAGTAATATTTTTTTGATGGGCTTCTATAGTTCCGCCACCAATTTCTATGAGTTTGGCATCTCGCCATAAACGCTCAACAATATACTCACTAACGTAGCCATAACCACCAAGAACTTGCATGGCTCGATCGGCAACATTTTTTGCCATTGTGGCTGCCACAAGTTTTACTCCATCTGAGTCAAGACGGTGGTTAAACTGATCCATCCTTCTTGCTGTTTCATAAACATAAGTTCTGCTGGCTTGGAACTCAGCATAACTTTCTGAAATATATTTTTGAATTTGTCCAAAGTGACTCAAAGGTTTGCCAAAAGCTTCGCGCTCTTTGGCATAACGAACCATAATTTGTAGTGAACGCTTTGCCATTCCCAAGCTCATCGCCGCAAGAGTTAGCCTTTCAATTTCTAAATTTTTCATCATATGAAGCATTGAATCGCCTTCTTTGCCCACAAGATTAGCAACTGGAACCTTGCAATTTTCAAAAACAAGCTCGGCTGTATTAGAAGCACGCATTCCGGTTTTTCCCTTTATTTTCTGGCCTACTGAGTAACCTGGGGTACCTTTTTCCACAATAAATGTGGATATCTCAGGTCTATTATTTGCCTCACCTGTGATTGCATAAACCAAAACACAATCAGCTGGTGTTTTGTTTTCATCAATGGTTCCATTTGTGATCCACATCTTTCGGCCATTTAATATATAGTGATCGCCAGAAAGTTTAGCAGTAGTTTTCATGCCCATCACATCAGTTCCAACATGTGGCTCTGACATGGCCATGCATCCCACCCATTCACCACTACACAATTTTGGTAGAATATTTTTTTTCTGTTCAGGAGATGCATTCTCTGCAAGGTTATTCACACACAGCATGGCGTGAGCTAAGTAAGCTAAGGCAAATCCTGGGTCACTCATTGATAATTCTTCATGAGCAATCACTGCAGCAATGGCATCCATATTAGAGCCGCCGCAATCATCAGGTGATGTTATTCCCAATAATCCAAGAGGGCCAAGTTTTTTAAATAACTCTAAGTTAAATTCTTCAGCTTGATCATAATGTTCTGCTTGTGGTTCAACTTCAGTTTTGCAAAAGTCTCGCACCATTTCGCGAAGCATTTTATGTTCTTCTGTGGGGTTGAACAAGTCATAGTTTTTAAAGCTATCGGCCATAAAATTTCCTTAAACTGGGTGTAAAAATTAACGGTTTAACAAAACATAGCTACAGTCTAGATTCAAGATGATAATGCTCATTTGGTGCTTAAATATTACTCATTAAACCTGCCTGTTAATTTTTAATTGGGTTTAAATATGCCAAAGAGAAGACATGCTGTGCTCGCTCTTTCAGCTGCTCTCTAACTCCTCTTTTGGAGGGGCGAAGCCCCTTTAAAAAGTGAAATAAAGCTTAGTTATATGCGTGTAGTCACTCAAACCTCTGGATAAATATTTTGAAACTTGCAGCTTTAGCTTTTGACTGGAGTATCGCGTCGCGCTTCGCGTATCCGCGCTGTGTTCACCTGTAAAGGTGACAGAGTGCGAAGACGCGATGCTGCCGTAAGCACACTCTAGCAAAAGCTAAAGCTGCAAGTTTCAAAATATTTATCCAGAGGTTTTTTTATAAAGTTTTGGCTTCAATTAAGCTTTTGATGCGAAGGATTTCTTGGGCTTTTTTGGGGTGGTTGTATTTATTGAAACCATTTATCAATATTGGAGCTTTTTTGTTTATGAAAGTTTTGATGGCTTGAGTTTGGTTTTCAGATAACCCTTTGTTTAGCATAGAGGCTGAAGCTTTTACTCTCCAGTAATCCATCGCTTTGTATTTGGTGGATAATTGGTCGTCGTGACCTCCATTTTTTACAATATGCTCTTCACTGAGAAAACCAATAGGGTATTTATTAGAAATCCTGAGCCAAAGTTCGTAGTCTTCACAAACGGGATAGTCTTCATTGAAGAAGCCAATAGTGTTAAAAATCTCTCGCATAATCATTACAGAGGATACGCCTATAAAACATCTGTTCACGCAGTTTTCAAAAATATTTGTATCAAATTTTTGATGTTGCTTTTTTCTTAGGAAGGGTTGATCGTTTTTTAGCCAGAGTTCTTCAGTGTAAACCCATTTTAAATGGGGATTATTGTTTAAAAAGTTAACTTGGGCCTCAAGCTTGTGTGGGAACCACCAATCATCACAATCTAAAAAACTAATTAAAGGGCTTGAGCTTAACTTAATACCAATATTGCGTGCATGACTAACACCAAGGTTAGGTGTCTTCACAGTGGTGTAGCTAATTCCATCACAGGACTTTAGATAATCACAAGCTCGCTCATAGGTGTTGTCACTTGAGCCATCATCAACAAGAATTAAATGCCAGTTACTATAGGTTTGCATAGCAACACTTTGAATGGCTCTAATGGTCCATTCCGGTCTATTGTAGCTGGGTATGATGACATTAACTTTCATAGGCAGTTAATATAACTACTATAGTGAGATGTAAAGTAGCTCATAAATATCTTGTTAAATACTTAATAAGCTGAAATAACTTACGTATGACTTTTTCTGATTTTTTATCTTTAGTGGTGGATTATACTTGGGGGCTTCCCTTAGTTTTATTATTGATGGGTGGTGGCCTCTATTTATTATTTGTTTCAAGGTTTTTGCCTTTACTTGGGTTTAAGCATGCTCTTGATTTAGTCTTTGGTAAATACAAACACAAAAATGAAGATAAAGCCGATGGGCAAATATCTCATTTTCAAGGTTTAACAAATGCATTAGCGGCAACCATTGGCCTTGGTAATATTGCCGGAGTGGCCGTGGCCATTTCTCAAGGTGGGCCGGGTGCCATTTTTTGGATGTGGATTGCAGCCTTAATTGGTATGAATACTAAATTTTTTGAATGTAGCTTAGCTGTTATGTTTAGAGGGCAAAACTACTTGGGTGAAGTGCATGGTGGTCCCATGTTTGTAATTGAAAAGGCTTTACCAAAAAAGTTTAGACCATTTGCCATTATGTTTGCTGTTTGTGGTTTAGTTGGTACCATGGCTTTGTTCCAAACTAACCAGCTGTCAGCTTATATGCTTGATCAATACGAAACGCCAAAGCTGGCAACAGGAATTGTCAGTTCAATTTTTGTGGCCATTGTTTTGCTTGGTGGAATTAAGCGCATATCATCTGTGACCTCTAAATTAGTTCCAGTAATGTGTGTAATTTATGTTTTAGCGTGTCTAACAATTATTTTTATAAACTTTGAAAGTGTTCCCGCTGTATTTTCTTCTATATTTACAGAAGCATTTACAGGAAGATCCGCTTTTGGAGCCGCTGCCGGGATTGGTGTTATACAGGTTTTAAAAATTGGTGTTAAGCGTGCTGGTTTTTCCAATGAGGCTGGTATTGGTACTGCGCCCATGGCCCACAGTAATGTAAAAACTAATGAGCCAATTAGTGAAGGCTTTGTTGCCATGCTTGGTCCATTTATGGACACCATCGTTGTTTGTACAATGACAGCTTTAGCTATATTAACTAGTGTTGATTATCAAAACTTAGGAGATGTCACAGGGATTGTTATGACCACTAAGGCCTTTGAAGCCACATTGCCTGGTGTTGGAACTCATATTTTAGGTGTTGCAATATTGTTATTTTCATTTTCAACAATGGTGGGTATGGCAAACTATAATGAAAAGTGTTGGAACTATATTTTTAAAGGGCGATTTATATTTAATCGTTATGTATTTATATTTTGGTTTTGTTTAACATTAGTTTATGGCGCTATTTCCACTCCAACAGATGTGATTAATATATTAGACATTGGTTATGGTTTTATGGCCATACCAAATATGTTTGCCACTATCTATTTAGCCACAAAAGTAAAAAGTAAACTTCAAGACTATATGAAGGCTTACTTATCCTAAGTACTTTTATATAAAAATATAAGGTTGCCAAATATCAGGAACTAAATGTTTATTTTTTTTGGTGATAGGTTTGGCGGCTTGTTGTTTTAAAATTTTGGGTTTCTTTATTAAAGGCATGCCAGCTTCTTCAGGAGTTTTATTTGCTTTTTTATGATTGCAAGGTCGGCATGCAGTTACAATATTAGTCCAGTCTTTTTTGCCACCACGTGAGTAAGGTAAGACATGGTCTAAGGTTAGTTTTGAATGTGGGAAAGTTTTTCTACAGTACTGACAGATATAATCATCTCTAAAAAAAACATTATCTCTTGAGAATCGAGCTGAGCCTTTGGCCCAGGGTTTAATATAAGTTTTTAATCTCAGTACAGCTGGTAGTGGAAAGCTATCTAATGCGCTTTTAATCTGGTAGGAGTGTGACTCCAAAACATCGGCTTTATCTTGGACCCATAGAAGCATGGCTGACTGCCAGCTTACAATTCGTAACGGCTCGTATGAGGCATTTAAAACTAAAACTCTTACATTGGCTAAGTGGAAGGCACGACCTCCTAAGGCTAGCTGTTAATTCATTTTATCACAAAAACTAGGCACTTTATAAAGGAACTAGACTATAGCCTTAAAAAGAAGTTGCTCCTAAAAGCCCTGCTTTTATTAAGTATTAGTATTAATGATTACTTACTTTTTAATTAGATATTAGTGCTTAAGTTTCTTAAACCTTTTTAAAACTTCTCCAAAAGCTTTGGCTCTCGAGTATCGCGTCGCGCTTCGCGTATCCGCGCTGTGTTCACCTGTAAAGGTGACAGAGCGCGAAGACGCGCTGCTGCCGTAAGCGCACTCAGGGCCAAAGCTTGAGGAGAAGTTTTAAAAAGGTTTAAGAGGCTCGGCTAGTAAGTATTTAATATTATTGTCATATTTAATTGTGTAAAATCGCTAAATAGCTTTAAATACTTGATTTTAAAGGGGTTCGAGTATATCAAAATGACTTAATTAAGGATAAAGTACCTATGTTTTTTGAAGGCTCAGAAAAAAAGTTTGAACTTAGTGTAGTGGCGGGGAGTCCATCGCTGAGAGCTATACCTAGAAATATTTATGATGAATGTGTTGAAAAATCAGAAGCAAAAATACTTTCTGTTGTTAGTTCTGATTTATGTGATGCATATTTATTATCAGAGTCCAGCTTATTTATTTGGGACGATCGCATTACAATGATCACTTGTGGTAACACAAGGTTATGCCATGCCGCTCTTTTTATAATTGATTATTTAGGAGAGCAAAACGTTGAATCATTTTTTTATGAGCGAAAAAATGAATACTTTCCAAGAAAGCAATCCTCTGACTTTTTTGATGATGTAAAATGTTTAAATAAAAAAATTCCTGGTTCGGCATATCGCTTAGGGGTGCCCAATCAACATCATCTTTATTTGTTCCATGGTGATAAAAAATATGAACCACCTAAGTCAGATAGAACTATTGAATTACTAATGTATGGACTATCTGGTGCGGCCTATGATGTTTTTTCAAAAGAAAACAACAGTTCAAAAAATATAAAAGAATTTTTAGGTCTTGATAAAGTGTTTCCTGACTTTAAGTACGATGACTTTGTTTTTTCACCAGTAGGTTACTCTTGTAATGCAGTGAAAGGGAGTGATTATTATACTATTCATGTCACTCCTCAAGAAGAAGGCCCATACGTGAGTTTTGAAACTAACATGAAGGGTGTAAGTGCTCAGTTAGTTGTTGAATCCGTCACAAATATTTTTAAGCCTTCTTGTTTTGATGTGATTCAATTTGATTCTTCTGGGCTTGAAGATATTCAGTTTGATGGACCAAGAAAGTTAAACAGTGTTGAAGATAAAATTGGTGGCTATAATGTTTTGTTCAAAAGTTATTACAACCATGAAGATAAATGTAAAAAAGCTGATAAGTTAAAAATATAAGGTATAAAAAGTATGCAAAATGAAAAACAAGTTCCTGTGATGCAAATGTGGGTGGATGAAACTCACCATGGTGTAGCTAGGCATGGAATCAAGGTGACTAAAAGTTTATTTTCAGGCAAAAGTGAGTTTCAAACGGTGGATGTCTTAGACACTCCAGGCTTCGGGAAAGTATTACTTAATGATGGTTTGTTTATGGTTTCTGATCGCGATGAGTTCATTTACCACGATATGATTGCCCATGTGGCTATGTACACTCACCCTAATCCTAAAAATGTTTTAGTGATTGGTGGGGGAGATGGCGGTACTGCCCGTGAAGTACTAAGGCATCCTGGCGTTGAAGAATGTGTGATGGTTGAGATTGATGAAATGGTTGTGAACGCTTGTAAGGAGCATATACCTGTTACCTCTGTGGTGTTTGATCACCCTAAGCTAGATTTAAAAATTGAGGATGCCGTTAAATATGTAGCTGAAACCAACAAAAAGTTTGATGTTATTTTAGTAGATTCAACAGACCCCATTGGACCTGCCACGCCGCTATTTGGGCCAGAGTTTTATCAAAACTTATATAATTGTTTAAATGAGGACGGCATTGTTGTTTCTCAAGGAGAAAGTCCTTTCTTTGAGCAAGAGACTCAAATCTCATTGTTGAAAATTATTAGTGAAATCTTTCCTAAATTGGGTGTGTTAAACTTTTCTAACTTAACTTACCCTGGTGGCTTATGGTCATTTACATTTGCCTCTAAAAAATACAGTCCACTTAAAGATTTCCAAGAAGACAGATATAAAAAAGATAATCTAAAGTTTAAGTACTATAACAAAGAAATACATAAAGCCTGCTTTGCACTGCCTCAATTTATGAGAGACGCATTAGGTGAGTATTTAAAAGGAATATAAATTTGGAGAAGCTAGAAGCTGTAGCCCCAGTTTATTCAGAATTACCAATGCCACTAGATAGCCTGTCTTGTGATGAAGGCATAATTTCGGCTGCTCGTGTGATCGACTTGTTGTCTGATGTGATAACTAAAGAGCGTATTGAGAAAATTGACAAGGTGGTATCATCAAGAACTAACAACTTCATACCTGTTTTAGAAAATATTTATGACAGGGGTAATATTAACGCAGTAATGAGAAGTGCAGAAGCTTTTGGCTTTTATAACTTTTATATCGTCGAAGATGAAGATGCGCCCCATAAAGAGTCCAACAGGATTACCAAGGGAACTCATAAATGGCTAGATATTCATAAGCACAATACTGCAAAATCTGCGGTTTCAGAGCTTAAAGGAAGTGGCGTACAAGTGTTTTGTACACACTTAGAGGCCTCTCGAAACATAGCAGATATTGACTTTACTAAACCCACAGCTCTGGTTTTTGGTAATGAGGCCAAAGGGGTTAGTGATGAAATGTTGGAATTATGCGATGGCAATTGCATTATTCCAATGGAAGGCTTTGCTCAAAGCTTTAATATATCAGTGGCTGCGGCCATTAGTTTTTATCATGTGTATTTAAAAAGAGTTGAAAGTTTAGGGGCCAATGGGGATTTAACTGACAGTGAACAAGAATGGCTAAAGGCAAATTATTTTATTAAGTCCTTTGGTGGATTAGAAAAATTTAAAAAATTAGTAACCAATAAAGAGGCATAAAATGAGTGAAAAGTTATACGGTGAATTAGCAATTGAAAATAACCAACTAGAAAAGTTTGAAAACAGAACTAAAGTTCGAAAGTACACCATTGAATTCACTTGTCCTGAGTTTACATGTGTATGTCCACGCAGTGGCTTTCCTGACTTTGCTACGATCAGGATTAAATATATTCCTGATGAGTTTTGTGTAGAGCTTAAGTCTTTAAAGTTGTACATCAATGGATTTAGAAATAGAAAAGTATTTCACGAGGATGTGACTAATGAAATACTCGATGATTTAATAAAGTTATTGGATCCGCATGAAATAGAAGTGGTCGGGGACTTTACTGTGCGTGGAAATATTCACACATTAATTACCTCTACACATAAAAAATAATAATTAAAATGCGCATCCGTAGCTCAATTGGATAGAGTATCTGACTTCGGATCAGAGGGTTGGGAGTTCGAGTCTTCCCGGGTGCGCCAAATACTAAGTTTAATTTACTCACTGGAGTTGAAATGAAAAAAAATTCTAAGTTAGAGTTAAAAAATAAGTTTCAGTCTATTAGTGATCTTCCAGATTCTGAGTGGGATGTATTTGAAGACTATTGTTCTATTGTTCGCTACAAAAAGGGTGAAGTTATTCTTCAAGCTGGTAATTTTGAGTCTCGTATGGGGCTAATTACTGAAGGTTTAGTTAAAAGAACAATATTAAGTGACAAAGGTAAAGAGTTTATCCAGCATTTTGGTGAGGTGGGAACATTTAGTGGTCCATATTCGGCTATTCTTTTAAGAAAACCCTCTGCAGTCAGTATCACTGCTATTGAAGAAACTGAAATGATTTTATTTAATATGTATGAGTTTCAAAAGTTTTATGATCGACACAAGGCTTGGGAAAGGATTGCACGAGTCTCTTTGGAGAAGTACTTTATTGATCGTGAGGAAAGAGAACGCCAATTATTAGTGCTTGATGCGAATCAAAGGTATGAAGCCTTTTTAAAACAATTTTCTAATTGTCATGAGCGTTTTACCAACAAAGATATTGCTTCTTATTTGCGAATTACCCCTGAGGCTTTCAGCCGTCTACTAAAGAAAAAGTAAATAACTTTTCTTATTTCACAAGTTATATTCTTAAGTTAACTGTATAAATTTTAATCAACTATAGGCAATAGTAAAAAACCTTTACAGCCAGTTTGTATTAAATAGAGACAGTTTCTAATAAATCAAAGTTTTCAAAAGATTAATGCCGATAACTTGATATAGTTATGGAACTTATGAAATGGAAAAAAATTAAAATTCACTTATCAATATTGTCATGCTTGCTAATTATTATTGGTTACAATAACTGTGGTGCCGGTTTTGAAAGTGCAGGTGACTTTGATCCGTATGAAAATGAGTTAGGCTCTACTTTTGGCGGGGGAAATGGTCATGGAGAAAGTGCACCACCATTATCTGGAGAATCAAGTTTTTCAACAGCTACTAAGTTAGGAGCCAATAAAAGTTCTCCATTTAGAATGCTCACTGCTTTTGAGGTAACTAACTCACTAGAAGATATTTTTTCTATTTCGTTGCCAGAAATTGAGGAGCAAAAATTACTTCCTGAGTTCTCGGAGGAGCAATTTTCGAACTTCCAAGAAGTGATTAATGTATCTGGAGTCCACGTCAGTGGAATAAAACTTATAGCTAAGTTAGTTAATGATAAACTAAGTGACCAAGCCATAAAAAAAATGTTTCCATGTTTAAATAGTGCAATAAACAATACTTGTAAAAACGCAATAGTTAATGAGCTCTCTCTAAGTGTGTTAAGAAAGAAGGTAGATAGTACATTAAAAGGAAAGTATTTAGCTTTTTTAAATAGTTACAATGCTGATGCAATTAAAGGGACACGTTTATTTATACAAGCTTTAGTTCAGAGTCCGTCATTTTTGAGTCGCCAAGAAGTTGGAGTTAAAAAAGGAAACTCCTATATCTTAAATAGTTTTGAGATTGCAAGTCGTATGTCTTACTTTATTACTGGCTCAACTCCTGACAAAACACTATTAGCCTTAGCAGCTAGTGGCTCTTTAACAAATATAGACATTAGAAATGAGCAAGCAAAGCGTCTATTTAAATCAGAAAAATCAAGAAAAGGTATGTTTAGGATAAATAAGGAAATTTTTAGAATAGTTAACCTGGGAGTAAATAAAAGTTTAGCTACACAATTCACAAAAGAAACTGAATTGTTGTTTAATAGTATCATCTATGAAAAAGATGCTCCCTGGTCAGAAATATTTTCAGCGAAGGGTTCTTATATGAATAGAAGTTTAGCTAGCCATTACGGGCTAACATCAGATAGTCAAAACTATGTATGGACCTCCTATACAGGTGATAGACAAGGTATTCTTAGTCACGGGTCTTTTCTCTCTTATCAGTATACAGGTGACCCTGAGGTGACAAGCCCAATAAAGCGCGGTTTACAAATTGTTGAAGACTTACTATGTAAGCATTTACCACCACCTTCTGATGTTGACATTGATAATGACCCAGCAGCTAGATTAAAAAATGATTGTAAAATCGAGGCCAGAAAAAAAACAACTTTGCATCCAAAGTCCTCTTGCTTTGGTTGCCATACATTTATGGAACCACTGGGGCTTAGCCTTGAAAGGTTCAATATGCTTGGACAGTATAGATCACAAGAGAAAGATCGTACAGAGTGTACAACCATTGAACCTGGACAAATTGACGGCCAACAATTTAATACAATGCAAGAACTAGGAAGTATTATGGCGAACCACCAAGACATTAATTTATGTTTAACAAAGAGGGTTTTGGGCTATGCCTTTGGTAATTTTGTCGGCAATGATAATGTAATGTCTTACAATAAAGATTTAGTAAATTTTAATAACAAAAAAACATTTAAAAACTTAGTAATTGATATTGTTTCAAGCCCACAGTTTGTAAGAAGGGACCTATAATGAGTAAACTTAAAGATTTTAGTCGTAGAAGATTTTTACGTGGAGCCGGTAAGTTAATTTTACCACTACCATTTTTAGAGTGCTTTTTAAATACTAATGGCACTGCATGGGCTAATGGAGCGTCGTTCAATCCAGTTTATTTATATGCTCTCAATGGCCTTTCGTCTGGTGCTGCTTGGAAGAAGACGGCAGTTATGAAAGCTGATAAGAGTGGTTATGTACAAAATGAATATAATTTTTATTTTCCAGATAAGTTTGGAAGTAATTATACAATACCAAATATTAATGAAAGTAATTATCAACAAGCAAACCACAGTGTTTTACCACTATACCCATTAAGGGATATTAGAAATGATGTTAATATCCTTACAAACCTATGGGTTGGTAGGGATAATAATAATGAGGGTAAATCTGAGGGGCAATTTGCTGATATTTTAAGGAACTTTGCCTCACATCATACAATTGCTTTATATGGTATTTTATCTGGAAATGGTAATTATAATGGAAGATTGGAAGATTATGTTGATAAAAGTGACGGTAAGACAAAGCAGCGCTTCACAGGATATCGAAGAGCTAAAAACACGACAACATCTGATCATATAGTGCATGAAAAACTGGGAAGTCAGGGGAAATTACTGTCATTTCATGTTGAAAAAGTTAAACATGGGTCAGGCGCGGGTAAGTCAATTTCATGGAAAAACTCTAGGGATGAATTGCCAGAAAGAGATTTGACAAGAGCATATGATAATATGTTCTCTGGATTTAACCCAAATATTACAGACGCTGCTAAGCAAAAGGCAATTCTAGAACAAACATCAGTTATTGATTTAATGCTTGAAGATTATAATAGTATAAAGAGAACTATATCTGCAGCAGATAGAGTTACAGTAGAGACGCATTTTGAAAAAATACTCCAGATTAAAAGAGAGATTGCCACAGAAGTAAAAGTGGACCAAGCTATTTGTACAATTCCAAACAAGCCTTCAATTAACTATACAGACAATAAAAAAAATTACGGAAATGAAGAAGCTAGAGCTAAAATTTTTAATAAGTTAATTACAATGGCAGCTGCTTGCGGGGTTTCTCATGTTTTTACTTATGGGATTACTCACTCTCGATCAGGTTTATTTATTGAGCATTTTGATAAAGTTACTAATAAAAACTATGATTTTACGCAAGAGCGCAGAGATGCTCATGGTAATACTCACTCAGGGAAAGAAGGTATGAATGGTAATATTCGTGCATTTAAACAATTTCATAGCTGGCAAACTTCAGTTTATGCTGATTTGATTAAAAACTTTAAAGCCATTAAAATTGGCGATGATAGTATGCTTGATTATAGCAACTTATTATATTTTATTGAGGCTGGTCATGGTGAAGATTTTGAAAATGATAAAGGAGGAGGGATTGGTCCTCACTCAACCCATAACATGGTAGCTTTCAATGCTGGCGGTAAGAAATTAGGAATTAAGCTAGGGCAGCACATAAATGGAAAGAAACGTCATCCATTAGCGATAATGAACACAGCTATGAAATCAATGAAAATAAAAGATCCTAAGATTGGCGAAGTGACATCAATTATACCAGAGATCCTTTCTTAGGTATTTAGTGAAACTTACTTTAGTCGATGGTTAAACAACTAAACTGTAAAACTAATTATTAATATTTTGTAGGAGCAAGGTTCTTATACAACCCTAGGGTATTAAATTGAGACAGAATTGAAAGGATCCAGAGTATTCAACAAGTTATAGTCGATAAAGTGATATATTAAAAGTTTATATTTGGAATTCTAATAACTAATGAAATTCTTTGCTCCATTGAGCGTCTGAAAAAATTACCTACTCAAATAGAAATATATTTGAATTAGTAGTCTCAATTCTCAATGAAAATGACAAGTGCATAAACGAGTGAAACACAAACTAGTTAAAGTAATATCTATTTATGAAGAGCACTTGCTTTGCTTGGCCAGTTAATAAATAATCATTTGATACAAATATATGAGGTGGTTATGAGGCTTTTATTTTTATTACTTTCAACTCTATTTGCTCTGTCTTGTACAAAAGCAGAGAACCAAAGTACCAAGACTGTAAATAAGCTTGAGATGAAGACAGTAGCTATTGATGTGAGGTCACAGGCTGAGCTAGAGACAAGCCCTGCTCCTGGAGCGATACATATACCCTTGTCAAAAATTGAAGGCGGCCATGGCCTTCCTGAGGATAAAAAAACACCAATTCTTGTGTTTTGTGAAGCGGGGGGAAGAGCTTCAAGTGCTAAATCAATCCTTGAAACTAAGGGGTATACCAATGTTAAAAACATTAAAGATTGGCGCGCTTGGAATAAGTTACAAGCTAGTAATTCCCAAGTTTCTGAATAAATATTTTTACAATTTAGTATTCTGTTTAAGTGCGCTTAAGGCAGCATCGCGTCTTCACTTCGCGTCGCTTTGTGCCACATAGATGGATACGCGAAGCGCGACGCGATACTTTTACAGAAGACTAAATTGTAAAAATATTTATTCAGAAATTTGGATAAGTAATAAGGGCTTGAGTGGTAGGGTTTAAAAACTTAATATTTTTAGTATGATATGGAGTATCTGGTGTTCAGAAACATTACAGTGTTCCCCTATAATTAGTTCAAAAACACAGTGATTAATAGTAATTCCGGTTTATATAGCTTAGTTTGTATTGAATTTATTTATTTTCTTTGAGGGAGTTATGTTAAAAAGTATTTTATTATATGTGGTTTTACAGTTAACAGTAGTTGTTGTTAATGCTAGTCAGCCAATGGACTTAAAAAAGTATTTAGAAATTGAATGTAATATAATTGACCCATCAGCTACTGGTTTTGTTAGTGAAGATTTAGTGAGTGCTAACTCTTGCCCTGAAAAATCAAGTTTGTTTTGTGAAAACGGTTTAGAGCAAGCTGGTGATATTTTACAAACTGAAATAAAAAAATCAAATATTTACTCGGATTATATTGATTATACTTCTGAAAGAAGACAGGTGGTAGAAATTTTAGGAGCTCGCTACTTTGTTGTGGGTGGCACTGATTTAATTCCTATACTTGATATTTTTTGGTTAGAAAAGGAAGCAGAAATTCGTGTTGAGCTTTCTGAATCTCATGTTTCATACAGTCTGCAAGGAAGTGATGAACAGTTAAGTTTAACTGTTGAAAGAAATGCTGAAGACGAAACTTGTGATTTTACAAAGCCTCAAATTGAAAAAATAGAGACAAAGTTATAATTAGTAACCTGGGATCCAAGCAACATAAACTTCTGTTCCTGCCACAATAAATGTATAAATAGTGTCCTTACCTGCAGTGGTTGCATCATGACCTTCTGGTAAGTGAACATTTAAAGCTCCAGTACCGGACCCACTATAAGCAGTGAATGAACAAGTTGCAGATGTGTTGCCCTGAACTGCGTATGTATACGATGAGCCTGATTTCATATTCCATAATGTCTTAGGTCCGCAACTACCAGTTGTGTACTGAATATTTCCGTTAGCAAAATTCACTGTACCTGCAGAGTTTGTGGGGGCAACACCTTTGATGGCCTCAGTGGCTTGGTGATCACCAAGGTCATCAGCGCCAACTCCAGCTGCTAAATCAACAGTTTGGATAGTTCCGTTTTTAATTTGAAGGCCTGTCACTGTGTCTGTAACTAGTTTGTTACCATTGACAGAGTTATTTAAAATATCATCGCCTGTAATGGTACCATTAGAAATATGCGTTGACGTTATACTGCCACTACCAATTCTTGCAGCAGGTAAAGTACCACTTGTAAGCTTAGCTGCCGACATATTTGGAATTCTTGCAACATTGAAAGTACCTGAAGTCACTTTAGATGCTGGCAAATTAGCAACTCGAGCTGCCGCCACAGTACCGGTACTGATATTAGAACCATTTAAATTAGTTAATTGTGATCCATTGGCATATATTACTCCAGAACCGTTAATATGAGCTACTGGCCCACTTGTATTCCTGAAGACCCAGCCTTGTGTGGCTGTGTGCATCTTAAAATATGTGTTATGCGTAGATGCTGGGTCTAACTCTCCACCAAAGGTAGCATCGTTTGCGTCACTCATGTAAATTTTGTAATAATTACCTGTGTTCCATAAGTTCAAACCTCTGCCACTAGCTGCTGCAAATGTAAGGTCTCCAGATAAGTTTCCAATATCTTCTGAGTCAATTGTCCCATCTAAAATTTCATCACTACGAACGGCATTAGTATTGATATCTAAGTGAGAAATAGTGTCATCTAAAATTTCATCACCACGAACCGCTCCGGTAGCGATATCTCCGTGCAGTATTGTATCAGCAGCAATCTCTTGAGAGCGAACAGCATTATTAGCAATATGTGTGTGTAATAAAGCGTCTGTACCAACGCTAATAGTACCACTGCCAGTGATCGGTCCGCCTGTTAAGCCACTTCCCGTAGCAACACTAGTC
>CALLBC010000159.1 GCA_938001965.1 uncultured Bdellovibrionales bacterium
GAAAGTCAGGTGAATGATTGGATGCCTATTTTAGAGCCTGGAAAGGGAACAGTGGTTGAAGTTTCTGTTGCTTGGAAAGAGAGAATAATTTCTAGCCATCATTTTAATAATAAAAAAACTGTAACTATTGGGTCTGATGAGTCTTGTGATATTAATGTTCCAGTTCTTGGTGTGAATAGCCTTAAATATGACTTATTAAAAGTAGACTCCATTGCAAAAGTTAATGTCACTCCGCAAATGACTGGTGTTTATGTTGATGAAAATAAAAATTCAACACCATTACAAGATTTATTTAGAGATGGAAAAGTCATTAGTGGCCCTAAAGGTCATGTACTAGATGTCTCTTTTGGTGACATGGTAGTTCTTGAACTAGATGGTGGATTACTAAAACTATATATTAGATACGTACCACAAGCTCCGAAAACCTTTGGTGCGCCAATTTTTGATTTATCCACTGCCGAATCCACAGCTGTTATTTTAGCAACTGTTGTTGCTTCAATTTTTAGTTTATACATGATGGTTTACACTCCTGTTGATTTAACAGATGAAAACCTTATTGAAGAAGAGCTCGTTAGAAAGGCAAAGGTGACCTTTAAGGTTCCTAAACGAAAAGTGGTCAAAAAGATTGAAGATAAAAAACCAGAAACACCTAAGAAGCGTAAAAAGTTTAAGGTGACGGAAAAGAAACAGCAGCCTAAGAAGAGAGTGGCTAAAACTCCAAATCCAACACAAACTAAAGCTGGTAAATCAAAAGGTTTAAAGAAAAATAAAAATTTGCCTAAGACAAATAAAAAAGCTGCCGCTGTAAAAAAAGGTGGAGCAATAAAGACCAGTAAAAAGAAAGGCGCAAACATGAAAAGTGTTACCGTCGATCCAACAAAAACTGGTTTACTTTCTGTATTTGGTTCAAAAGGAACACAAAAAGCACTTAATAAAGCTTATGACGGTAAAGGTGAGTTAGCAGGTATGGCAGAAAACTCAACTGGTGCTGCAGGTTTTGACCGTGACCGTGAAGGCGATAGTTTAGGGGCATCCTTAAAGGCCGGAAGTGGAAATGGTAAAGCCATGGTTGGTGGTGGCGGAGTGGACACTGATGGTGAAGGCACAGGAACTTCTGGGCTTGGAACTGGTGGTGGATTGGGAGCCAAAGGTAATGCACAAATCGCTGTTGGTGGTGCTGAAGAAGATTTTGTGGGCTCCATTGATAAAGAAGCAATTCGTCGAGTGATTAGAAAAAACAAAAGAGCGATTAAAGCTTGTTATGAATTGGCACTAAACAGAAATAAAAACTTATACGGGAAGCTAGTTTTACAGTGGAGTATTATTGAAAAAGGTAAAGCTATTAAGCCTAAAGTTGTTAGTAATAGTTTAAATGATAAAGAAGTGGCAAATTGTATTAAAAGAAAGTTAGTAACATGGAGGTTCCCAGAGCCGCCAGAGAATACCGAAGGGGTAGTAACATTCCCATTCGTATTCTCATCACAATGATAAATGGATTTAAAATTTTATTAGGAGGAAGTAATGGAAATAGGTAAGTGTAAAGAGATGAGCAATTTTATTGCCAAAGCCTTTTGTGAAGGTGGACCGGTAATGTATGTGATTGCTTTCATTGGTTTGTTAGTTTTATTCTTAATTATAGAAAGGCTAATTGCACTCAATAAGTTAACTGTGGATAAGCAAAGTTTAAATGAGAATTTGTTCAGCTTGATCTTAAGAGGGGAAATCAAACAAGCCATTGCTTTTTGTGATAGTCGCCCAGCTCCGTTAACAAACACTTTGAAAGAAGGTTTGATTCAGGTTTTAAACAAAAGACCAGATGAAGAAGTTCAAGTGGCTATGGATGCTGCTGTACTTAGAGAGACTCCGCGCTTAGAGGGTTGGACATCATTCTTAGCCGTATTTGGTAACGCCGTTGTACTTGTTGGTTTACTTGGAACAATTGGTGGTTTAATTCATTCATTTGGTGGTATTGCAAATGCCGATCAATCGCAAAAGTCTGCGATTTTATCTGCCGGTATTTCAGAGGCACTTAACTGTACATTCTTTGGACTAGCTGTGGCCATTATAGCCATCGTTGCATTCGGTTTCTTCCAAGTTAGAATTGGTAAAGCAACTAATGAAATGCTAGAGAGCAGTATGAATTTAATGAATTTAGTAGTAGCAAACAGAGATAAGATTAAATATTAATTTTTAATTAGGTATTAAGTAAGGGAGTAAATTATGGCTCATGTTGATGACGGTGGAGGTAAAAAATCTGCAAATGTTGATATTAATATCGTTCCCTTTATCGATTTAATGAGTGTATTAATTATTTTCCTTCTTGTGTCTGCTGTTTGGACTCAAGTATCAATGATCCAAATCGGTAGCTCGGTTTATGGACAAAAAACTACTGATGAGAAGCCAAAGCCACCTCCTAAGGCCGAGGTTCCATTCAGAGTAGATGTTAAGTCTGTGGGTTATAATATTGTTATTGGTTCATCCAATTACCCAATACCTAAAATAAATAATGAATTTGATAGGGTTACTTTGTTAAAAGAGTTAAGGAAAATTAAAGAGACTTATCCAGATAAAATGGATGTAGTAGTTACTATGGCCGATGAGCTACAGTACAAATATTTAATCGGAGCCATGGATTCACTGTTGGCCGCAGACTTTCCTGAAATTGGAATAGCCACTGGAGGAGCACAGTAATGCCAATAAAAGTTCCTGGTCATAGAGACCGTCACGGTAGAAAAGGTGCTGGAAAAAGAAGTGCTGTTGCTGTTTTACAGGTAACAGCCATGGTTGATATGTTTACCGTTCTAGCCGTTTTCTTACTACAAAACTACGCTACAACCGGACATGTAATACATATTGCTAAAGATGTTGAACTGCCAAGTGCTGGAACAGTTAGAGAGCTAAAACCAGCCAATGTTGTTACTGTTTCACCAAAAGAAATTAAATTTAACAATGAATTAGTTGCTGAGTTTACAACTGTTAAAGAGCAAGAGGATTGGAATATTGAGGCTCTAGATGAGGCTGTTAAAAAAAGCATAGAAGATGGTGAGTTAGAAAAAAAATCTTTACTTAACAAAATTAAAGATGCTGTAAACAACAACTCAGAAGTTGTTGAAGACGAAATAGACTCATTTAGAAAAATGACTATTCAAGCAGATAAAGAAGTGGACTTCTTAACAGTTAAGAAGGTTATGTATACAATCACCAATGCTGGTGTTTATGAAATTAACTTTGCTGTTATGAAAGTTGAGACTGCTGAGCAAAAAGCTGAGCGAGAAGCCGCCATAAATAATTAAATCCTGAATTAAGTTTAATAGTTTTAAGGCAAGTCACGACCAAGCGTGATCTCCGTCCGTCATGTCGAAGAAACTTTATTAAGCAGCGCTAGCTGTTTTGTTCATGTAACCCTGTGCTTTTAAATATGAAATAATGGTTGATTGAGACTCAACATGAATTTTTTCAAAGCGTATCCCGTATGAGTTTGGTCCAGCTTCATGTAATACTTTTCCAACAGCAGTAATGGTGTTGTAAAAGGCAGAGCTTTTAATTTCAATTTGGTAGATGTCACCCATCTTAAGGCCAGCAACATTTGTTACTCCACAGCCACCCGGAGAGATAATATTAACCTTCCCGATAAAGTCTTGGCCTTGTTCATCTTTAAGGATTACTTGGCCTGTTAATGGTGCTCTAGGGTGCTTTCTGCGGCTAATATTTAAGCTATCAAGTATATCATTAAACTCAAATAAACTGGCCCATGCTTCCATGCCTTTTGCCCATATAAGAACTTGGTCTTTACTTTCAATTTCAGCTACTTTTTCAATGAGAGTAGTTTTGTTAAACGGCCCTACAGGCGCTGATTGGCTATTTTGCGCAAAGTACCAAATTAGATTTTTTGGTTTTGGTTTACTTTTATTATTAATGATCTCTTGGTGGGAGTTTACCCAGTTGTCATACTTAAGCCAGTGGTCTAGTTGTGAGCCCCAAACTTTTGCTTGAATGCTATTAAACTCTTCCTCTGAACTAAAGCTTAAAACTTTATCAGTAGGAAATGGACCAGTGACTTCTTCATTTATACATATAAACCAATTCATAGTAGTTATTTCGGAACTTATACTTAACTTCTTAAGGGAAATAGCTATTTTTTGTAATAGGAAGCCCTATTACAGAGCATTTATCGGTGTTTTATTATAATTTTTTGTAAGATAGTGTTGTGCTAGACCATATGCTAGAGTTATTTTTATATGTCCAAAGAGGGCTGTTCGTTATAAAATTTGATTTAAATGATTTTAGTTTAATCATACTCATCTAAGGTAATAAGGTTTTGATTCGTAGAGCTTACGGTATTATTTTAATAATTTTATTTTTCGGTAGTATTGTGTTTTTTAACATCTATAAGCCAGAAAAATTATTTAATCTAAATATGGATTATGACAAAAAAAGTAATAAAAAAACTGAAAAATTAGTTGTTGAGCAAAGTATTAAAGGAGTTTACCTCGTTGATTCGCAAAAAGACGATACTAACTGGGAGCTTTGGGCCGAATCAGGTTTAAGTTCTAGTGCTTCATCTAGCTGGAGGTTTAACGAAGTTAAAGTTAATTTTTACACTAAAGACAGAAAGATATATAAAGTTAATTCTGAAGTTGGATTAATTGATTTAAAGCAAAAAAAAATGATTTTTGAAGGGGAAATCCTAATTGAATCTCCTAATGGCTACTATATGAAAGCCAAGACTTTAAGTTATAATTTTAACGAAGAAATAATATTTACAAATGATCCTGTGATTATAGATACCCACAAAAAGAAAGTTAGAGAGCCACTCACATTTGCTGCAGAAAATATGAAAGTGCAATTAAAAGACTCTAAAATTTTTCTTAAAAAAATTAAATCAACAAAGGTAATTAGGAAAAATAAAAAAATTAAAATAAACAGTGATAAAGCTACACTGTCTGGCAATAGTCATAAAATTGAGTACAGAGATAGAGTTAAATTAAGTGGGTTAGGACTTAATATATCAAGTAAGTTTATGGAACTTTATGTTAGCAAAAGAAGTAGGCAACTAAGGAGTTTAACTGCCGCAGGTCGAGTGAAAGTAATTTCAGGGAATCGAGTTGGTACTTCTGGTTTAGCCAAGATTAACTTTAAAGATGAAGTCATAACTATGCTTAGATCTCCAAAATTAAAGCAAGGTCAGGATGTGCTATACGGAGAGAAGATTATCTTTTATAATAAAACTAAAAGTGTTTCGGTGAAAAAGGCCAGGGCTAAAGTCGATAAAAACAAACTGGAGAATTATAATGAACCAATTAAAGGTCAGTAATATATCTAAACAATTTAATTCTAAGGTTGTAGTGGAGAGTATGAGCTTTAGCCTTGAAGAAGGTCAAGTGGTTGGGCTACTTGGGCCTAATGGGGCCGGTAAAACAACTAGTTTTTATATGGTTGTTGGTTTGTTAAAGCCTGATAGTGGTAAAATAGTACTAAATGATAAAGATATTAGTCAGTTAAAAATATATCAAAGATCTCGGGAAGGGCTGAGCTATTTGCCGCAAGAACCTAGTATCTTTAGAAAGTTAACAGTGAAAGAGAATTTACAAGTGGCTTTAGAGGCCAAGAGTTTTAAATTTTCAAAAAAGAAGGAGAGATTAGAGTCTTTAGTGAATGATTTTGGAATTGGCCATATTTTAAATAGTTATGGCTATGAATTATCTGGTGGTGAAAGACGAAGGGTTGAAATAGCAAGATCATTAACAGGGTTCCCAAAGTTTTTATTATTGGATGAGCCATTTGCTGGGATAGACCCAATTGCTGTGGGAGAGATACAAAAAATAATTTTACGTTTAAAAGAACTTGGCTTAGGGATTTTAATAACGGATCACAATGTAAGGGAAACATTAGGAATTTGTGACAAAGCTTATATTTTAAAAAGTGGAAGAGTGGAAGTGGAAGGAACGAGAGAAGAAGTTTTAAAGTCTAAAAAAGCAAGAGAGTTTTATTTAGGAGAAGATTTTAAGATGTAACAAATGAGCTCCGGCTCATTTGTGTAAAAAAAGAATAAATTTTATTACGAGCCGTCCCAATCGGACGGCGCGGAATCAAATTTACTCAATAAAGAAAGAGTAATAAATGAGCTCCGGCTCATTTGTGCAAAAAAAGAATAAATTTTATTACGAGCCGTCCCTATTGGACAGTGCGATCATAAAATTTTATTAATTAGGTTTATAAGCAATTTGCTTAAAGAGAACATAAAAGAATTGGGTTAAGAAACTATAATAAACGAGGTAAAATAATGGCAATGGGTTTAAAAATGTCAATGAAGCTGTCACAACAGCTTAGGATGACACCGCAACTACAACAAGCAATTAAGCTTTTGCAAATGTCCCGTATGGAGCTGGAAACAGCTGTAAGGAAGGAGCTTGTAGAAAATCCAGTTTTAGAAGAAGTTCAAGATGGAGTTAATGATGACCCAGCATTAGCTAATAACCAAACAAAAGATGATATTCAAAAGCAAGAAGATAAATCAAAAGATGCTCAAGATCCAACGAAACAAGATGAGTTTGATTGGGAAGCATATATGGATAACCAATATAAGCCTCCGCAAATTCAAAGTGGTGGCTCTGATGATGTAATTAATTATGAAAACATTTTATCTTCATCAACATCATTAAATGATCATTTAATTTGGCAAGTGGGTATGGCTGGTTTCAATGAAGAAGAGGAAACTCATGCTAGAATATTAGTGGATTATATTGATGACGATGGCTATATTAAAACACCACTAGAAGACATTGCTCGTGATGAAGAAATTGAAACTAAAGATTTAGAGGAAATATTACCGTTTATTCAAGAGTTTGATCCTGCCGGTGTGGGAGCAAGAACTTTAGAAGAGTGTTTGCTTATTCAAGCCAAGCATTTACAAGAGGATACTAAAGATCTTGTTACAATTATTACCAGCCACTTAGAAGAGTTACAAAGAAAGAACTTTCCACTTATTGCAAAAACCATGAATATGGATTTAGATTATATTATTGATATTTGCCAAGTGATTTTTAATATGGATCCAAAGCCTGGGCGAATTTATTTATCACATGACACACACTATATCAGCCCAGATGTTTATGTGTATAAAGTGGGAGATGAGTATGTAGTTTCTTTAAATGAAGAGGGGTTGCCAAGGTTAAAAGTATCCGCTTTGTATAAAAATTTACTACAAAGTAAAGAAAAGTCAGATGATAAGCAGGCTCAAGATTACATACAAGATAAACTGAGATCAGCTGTTTGGTTGATTAAGTCAATTCACCAAAGGCAAAGAACTATTTATAAAGTGACTGAAAGTATTGTTAAACATCAGGTAGACTTTTTTGAAAAAGGTGATGGATTTATTAAGCCAATGATCTTAAAAGATATTGCAAATGATATTGGAATGCATGAATCCACAGTGAGTCGTGTAACTACTAGTAAATATGTACATACGCCACAGGGAATTTTTGAGTTAAAGTACTTTTTTAACTCTGGGATTAATAAAACTGATGGTGATTCAGTGGCCAGTGAAACAGTGAAGTTAAAAATTAAAGCATTAGTTGAAGCAGAGGACACTAAGAAGCCTTTGTCGGATCAAAAGATTGTTGATCTACTTAAAAAAGATGGAATTAAAATTGCGCGAAGAACAGTTGCAAAATATCGTGATGTTTTAAAAATATTACCGTCTTCAAAACGAAAAAAGTTTTATTAAATTATTATAAAAAACTAAGCGTTTATTGAAAAAGGGTCTCGTTGTGAGATCTTTTTTTGTATCGAAGTAATACAAACTAGGCTTAAATTATAATATATTCCCTAAATACTTAATAAAGTTATAGGTTTTCCGAAAAGTACTATAAGGGGAATACTAATGGCTAGAAGTTTGAATACTTTGGTGTATAATAATATGTGTAGCTTACTAAAACAGTTTACATATGCATGTTGTGAACAAGTGAGTATTGTTTCAGTTTTAACATCAAAAGTATCCTCGCTAAATAAATATATAACTGAAAAAATGCAAAGGCCTGAAAAGGAGTGTTGTAGATAGTTATGAATTTAAAAGTCTGGATAATCTTAAAGCAATTTTTCTTAAAAACGAGCATAGCTTTTGTTTGCTTATTTTTAATGAATTGCTCTCCAGCATCAGATAGGGCAACAAGTGGAGGTAGTTTTTCCTCGTTGTCAGCTTGTGAAAATTTATATAAGTCTGTTTTTATAGCAACATATTATGATGTTATCACCACAGCTCCTCGAACATGCTCAAACTGCCATTCAAATCCAGGCACAAGCCATGAAATTGCTATTCCTGACCCTAATGTGGCATTTGATAATTTTCTTTTAATGTCGCCAAATCCACCAGGGTTTGGTAGGGCTGAGGATGCCAGGCAATTACTAAAAAATACAATCATTGACCCTGCCCATTACTCATCAGGCAGTGCCGCTTATACTACTTTAGTGAATAGTTATGAAGCTCAGTGGACAGCTATTCAGCCGAGTTATGACTCTTGTGTTAATAGCTTTTAGTATAGGAGCGAAGCCGGAGCTTCATTCCTACACAGCCAGTGCTATACTTACCCTTACATTGATAAAATTTGATTCCGCGCCGTCCAATTGAGACGTCACTTAATAAAATTTTTCTTCCTTTTTCGGAATGAAGCCGGAGCTTCATTCCTACTGCTATGCATAAATCGTATAATTAATTAAAAAAAGCCACTCTCTAAAAGCCAAAAATTTGCTTATTTAGCCTTTGTTTTGTAAAAGAATAGCCTCGCTATCGTTATAATTTAGCGGGCTATTTAATTTAATCTTAAAAGGACAAGTTATGAAGAATTATTTATTTACTAGTGAGTCAGTTTCAGAAGGTCACCCAGATAAAATGGCAGACCAAATAAGTGATTCTATTTTAGATGCAATGTTAGCTCAAGACCCTAAAAGTCGTGTTGCTTGTGAAACAATGATTTCGACTGGCTTTGTTACCATTGCTGGAGAAGTTACAACGAAAGCACAAATTGATGTTAATGATATTGTTAGAAATACTGTGAAAGAAATTGGTTATGATGATAGCGAGAAGGGCTTTGATTATAAAACTTGTGCTGTATTTTCATCTTTAGATAAGCAGAGCCCAGATATTGCTATGGGTGTTGATGACGACAAGCACGAGCAAGGTGCTGGAGACCAAGGGATAATGTTTGGTTACGCTATCAATGAAAATGACGTACAAATGCCACTTTCAATTAGTTTGTCACATGATTTAGTTAGAAACCTAGCTGATATAAGAAAAAAAGAAGTGGTTAACTATTTAAGGCCTGATAGCAAAAGTCAGGTTACTATTGAGTATGTGGATGGAAAACCTAAGCGTGTAGATGCAGTGGTTATTTCCACTCAGCATAGCCCTGATGTTAAGCAAAAAGATTTAATTGATTTTATTCGCGAAGAACTCATTAAAAACACTATTCCTGCAAATTTAATGGATAATAAGACTAAATTTTTTATTAATCCAACAGGTCAGTTTATTATTGGTGGCCCTAATGGAGATTGTGGGCTAACAGGAAGAAAAATTATTGTGGATACATATGGTGGGCATGGAGCTCATGGTGGTGGAGCCTTTTCTGGTAAGGATTCATCAAAAGTGGATAGAAGTGCTGCTTATGCTTGTCGTCATGTTGCAAAAAATATTGTAGCTGCAGGCCTTGCTGAGAAATGCTTGGTGCAAGCCTCTTATGCCATCGGTGTATCTGATCCTGTGAGTCTTATGATTGAGGACTACGGAACTAGCAAAGTGGGCGGTGAGATCTTAACTAAAGCAGTAAGAGAAATTTGGAGCCTTAAACCTGCTGATATTATAAGCCAGTTTAAGCTTTTGGAGCCAAGATTTACTAAAACTGCTGCTTATGGGCATTTTGGCCGCACTGACTCTGAGTTTACTTGGGAAGCTACAGATAAAATTGATGCGCTGAAAGATGTAGTTAAAACCCTTTCTTAGGGTTACACTGTTTTAATATGAAGCCAGAATACATCAGGAACTTTTCCATCATTGCTCATATTGACCATGGTAAATCTACCTTGGCCGACGGATTATTGCGCCAAACAGGAGCATTAACCCAGCGTGAAGAAAAAGACCAATTTTTAGATAATATGGATATTGAGCGTGAACGTGGAATCACTATTAAGGCTCAAACCGTTCGTTTGCTCTATAAGGCTGATGATGGCAATGAATATCAAATTAACCTTATCGATACTCCAGGCCATGTTGATTTCTCTTATGAAGTATCAAGATCACTGGCTGCTTGTGAGGGAGCCATCTTAGTTGTTGATGCTGCCCAGGGTGTTGAGGCTCAAACTTTAGCTAATGTTTACTTGGCTTTAGATAATGATCTAGAGATCATACCTGTACTTAATAAAATTGATTTACCGGCTGCCGACCCAGATGGCGTTCGTCAGCAAATAGAAGACTCTATTGGTTTAGACGCTAGTGATGCAATACTTGCTAGTGCTAAAGAGAAAAAAGGTATTAAAGAAATCTTAGAGGCCGTTGTAAAATTAGTACCTCCTCCCAAAGCCGATAGAGAAGCTCCTCTAAGGGCCTTAATTTTTGACTCTTGGTTTGATGTTTACCAAGGGGTTGTAGTTTTATGTCGAATCGTTGATGGAACTTTAAAAAAAGGTGATCGCATTAAGTTTTTATCTACGGATAAAGACTATGATGTTTTAAAGCTAGGTGTTTACTCTCCATTTGAAGAAGATCTACCATGTTTGGAAGCTGGGGAAGTGGGTTATATTATTTGTGGTATCAAAGACATTCGCGATGTGAATGTGGGTGATACACTAACCCATGTAAAAAAACACGGAAAGGTACAAGCCACTGAATCTTTAGGTGGGTTTAAAAAAGTAGTGCCCATGGTTTTTTCTGGTATCTTTCCTGTGGTTTCTTCTGATTATGAACTTTTAAAAGAAGCCATGGAGAAACTAGTTTTAAATGATGCTAGTCTTACCTATGAGCCTGAAAAGTCAGCGGCCCTTGGTTTTGGCTATAGGTGTGGGTTTTTAGGTCTTTTACATATGGAGATTGTAAGAGAGCGCCTTGAAAGGGAGTTTAATTTAAATTTAATTTCAACGGCTCCTACTGTTGTTTACGAAGTTCAAAAAACAAATGGAGAAAAGTTTTTACTGGAAAACCCTTCAGATTTACCTGATCCATCACAAATTGATAAAATTAATGAACCATACGCTAAGCTAACTATACATACTCCCTCAGAATATATAGGTAGTTTGTTAAAGTTATGTGAAGACCGCAGAGGTCAGCAAGAAAGAATGGATTATATTTCTGATACAAAAGTTATTATTGAATATAAAATACCTTTAAATGAAATGGTGATGGACTTTTATGACAAGTTAAAATCTCGCTCTAAAGGTTATGCTTCAATGGAATATGAAGTGATTGGTTATGAAGAGGGTAAACTTGTAAAAATGGATTTGCTGATTAACAGTGAGCCTGTGGATGCATTATCTGTGATTGTTCATAAAGATAAAGCCACTGCTAAGGGGCGCTTGTTAACTAAAAAATTAAAAGAGCTAATTCCGAGGCAGCAGTTCCAAGTGAATTTACAGGCTGCCATTGGTGCTAAAATTATTTCTCGAGAAACTTTAGGCGCACTAAGAAAGGATGTAACAGCTAAATGTTACGGTGGTGATATCACAAGAAAAAGAAAGCTTTTAGAGCGTCAAAAAGAAGGTAAGAAAAAAATGAAATCAATTGGGCGTGTGGATGTTCCGCAGGAAGCCTTTTTGGCCATACTTAAGGTGGAGGATTAATAATGTTTAATAAAAAGTATTGGACCGAAGGTGTTGGTTCCTATGCCGTTGCCATCTTAATAGCTCTAACCATTAGATGGGCTTTTATGGAGGCTTATGTAATTCCATCGGGCAGTATGTTGCCGTCGTTATTAGTTCATGATCATATTTTTGTAAACAAAATGGTTTACGGAGTGAGAGTTCCTTTCACTGAAAAGTGGTTATATAAGGCTGGCGATCCTCAGCGTGGAGAAGTGATTGTTTTTAAATACCCAGAGAATGAAAAAATATTTTATATCAAAAGAGTAGTGGGGGTTCCTGGAGATCGTGTCTTTTACGAAGATGGTAAGCTATATATTAATGATAAGTTAGTTGAGAAAAAAGAACCCAATGAATTAAAAGAAGAGTTTAATTGGTTAAGAGATAAGGATCTCATGTCACTGACTAAAAGTGATGTGGTTCATTGGGAAGAACAACTTGGAGAGCAAAAATATAGTACATTATTAGTTAAAGACAGCCCTTCTCGTACTTTTGGCCCTTATCAAGTTCCGCAAGATAGTTATTTTGTAATGGGTGACAACAGAGATAACTCAAAAGACAGTCGCCTTTGGAGTCCTGATAAAACTTTTGTACCTAGAGATAACTTAATTGGCCGTGCCATGTTTGTTTGGCTTAGCTGTGATGAAACCATTCCTGGTATTAGCTTTTTGTGTAACCCACTCACCATTCGTGGGAAACGTTTTTTCCATAATGTGCATTAATGAAAGAGTTGCTTAAAAGTATATTTTCATTTTGGGGAATTTTAATACTTATATTAGGTATTAGGTGGATCGCCTTTGAGCCCTTTGTAATTCCCTCAGGGAGTATGATCCCTTCTCTTTTAGTGCATGATCATATTTTAGTAAAAAAGTATGCCTTTGGGGTTAGGCTTCCGTTTACGCAGAAATGGATTACAGAGATATCTCTACCTGAAAGGGGAGATATTATTGTTTTTAAAAAACCTAATGATGATTACTTTATGATTAAAAGGGTGATTGGTCTGCCAGGCGATGAAATTATTATGTCTCCAGATGGAAGTGTAAAAGTAAATAGTGCTGAAATTAGTAGATCTAAATTTGATATTAGTGAGCAATCAAAAAGTCAGTTTTACAATGTAGATAACATAGACCTTGAAGCCTTAGCGCAAGATATGGAGTTTTATAAGCAAACAATGGGTGATAACACCTTCTTAAGTATGTTTAGAAGCGACTTAGATCATGGTGATTTTGAAGCTTTAGTTCCCCCTGGGCATGTATTTGTTATGGGTGATAATCGCGATAACTCTTTAGATAGCCGTTTCTGGGGGCCAGTCCCGCAGGAGTTATTAATTGGTGAGGCCAGCCATGTTTGGTTGAGTTGTCAGGAGAGCTTTGCCCTTATTGACCGTCTTTGTAAGCCCAGCACTATTCGTTGGGATCGATTTGGCTATAAAATTCAGTAGTTCTGTATAAAAGCGTAAACCTGTTAATAAGGGGCCCTATACCCCGTCATTCAGAGGCCCAGCCGAAGAATCGACTTCGCTTGTAATCCGACCTTCGTCATTCAGAGGCGCAGCCGAAGAATCTGTTATGTGATCCTACGTCAAGCTCCAAAGTACCGCTTCGAGTTAATATTAAATTGTTATAACTAAGATTAAACCATCTGTTATTCGAGATCATTTTCTTAAAAACGTCTCCAGTTATCTATTCGTCCT
>CALLBC010000160.1 GCA_938001965.1 uncultured Bdellovibrionales bacterium
TTGGCGGAGAGACAGAGATTCGAACTCTGGGTACAGTTTCCTGCACACACGGATTCCAGCCGTGCGCCTTCAGCCACTCAGCCACCTCTCCGTGATTAGAATGGTCTTAATTTTTAACAATGGTTTTGGGGTCTGTCTAGAGATTATTAACTCTCTCTAGACGATTTGGCGTTGATTAGTCGTTCTTAGCGCCTGCATCGATCCACATTTTAACAAGCTCAATTTCCTCATCAGATAATGCTTTTGCTGGAGGCATTTTTCCTGACACGATCTCATCATACATTTTACTAGCAGCAGAATCACCAGGAACCACTGAACCTGTATTAATAGTGCTATCATAATCGCTGTAATCATCTCTTAAGCCAAAACCACCGTCAGCTGCAGGCCTATGACAACTTACACACTTAGGCGCTAAAATAGTGCTGTTCACCTTACTAAACGTGGCCGTATTCACAGGAGGCTCCTCCTCTTCAGGCTCTTCTTCTTCTGACTTCTCTTCTTCTGGAGCTTCCTCTTCTGGCTTTTCTTCCTCTGGCTGTTCTTCTACGGGCTGCGGCTGCCCATCTTCAGGAACCTCAATAGCAAGCTTTAAATCATTAGACCATTGAGAAATACTAGCAACAAACTCGTCCGCCATTTCAACAGGGAACTTATTATGACCGGCCCTAATTTTAATTGCGAAGTATGAGTTTTCTGGGTTTTCTAAATTTACAAACTCTTTTTGAAAAATTAAACGATGTGAATCTAAACTGTTATCAACTGCAAAAAGTGGTCTTTGAACAGTACCATGACAACTTGCACAGTTTTGCTGAATATTATTATAAAGTGTTTTTTCATAGATCTCTACGGATTTAACTTCATTAACTGATAAGTTATCAGGTCCAGCACCAAAGCTACCACCAGAACTAACGCTTTCAAATGGAGATGAACAATTTTGGAAAGCTAAACTTAGCACCACAATAGAAAATAAAACATAAAGAATAGTTATTGGCTTTTTGAAAATATACATAATTCCCCTATGAAAAATGGTCGCTCAATAGGCTGTTAGCCTATCTCTGATTTTAGTGAGAATATGGTAAAAATCAATAAATAATAATAGTTTGGTAATTCCATAGGGTGCTATTTTGTAATAATAACATAGGACTTTTGGCCAGCAAAAATTGAGTTTATTTATCCTTACCCATTTTTTCTTTAACTGAGGAAGGGAAGACTTCAATACCGAGCTTTTGGCCTAATTTTACAATTAAAGGAATAGTAATAGGACTAAAGGGCAGAATCACAACAACACCTAAGCCAACACCTCTTAGTACATCTCTAAATTGTTCGTTAGCCGCTTCCATTTCCTTTTGTGTGGCCTCACCTTTTGTAAAACGCTGATAGGTCTCAAACATCAATTTTGTTTCTATGGACTCTTGTTTTAAAACTTCTTTTATTTGAATTAACTTACCTTTAACGACGACTTTGTAGTCATCACGCTTAAGATTAATATTTACATAGTATTGGCTTAGTTTTTTTTTTATTTTTTTAAACTTTTTACTTTTAGCCAATTTATGTTCCCTTTCTAATATACTTAGAAACCTTAATAATATTTACCATTTTTTACCACCAATGTCGTAAAAACACTAGACAAATTACAATCAAACAGACATAAAAAGTTATGACTAAGATTGCTGTATTTTCCTCTGGACAAGGCACCACATTTAACCACCTTGTTGAGCACTTTAACTCTAGCGATAAGCAAAATGTAATTAGCCTGCTAGTGACAGACAGAAGTAACATTGGCGCTATCAAAGTTGCGCAAAGTTACAACATCCCCGTTATTACTGTAAAAAAAAATAGCCATTCCACTGATGAAGATTCGCAAAACTTTATCCTAGACAAGCTTAACGAACACAGTATTGGCTTTATTGTTTTGGCCGGTTATTTAAAAAAAGTTGGAAATGTAATTATTAAAAAATATGAAAATAAAATTATTAATACTCACCCAAGCCTTTTACCTAAATATGGTGGCAAAGGAATGTACGGCCACAGAATTCATAAAGCCGTTTTTGAAAACAATGAAACAGAAACTGGAGCCACAATACACTTTGTAAATAATGAGTATGACAGCGGAAAAATTATTAAACAGAAATCTATACCCATTGAACCAAATGACAACCCCGCCTCTATTGAACAAAAAGTTAAATCTTTAGAAAAAGCGTTACTTGTTACAACCTTAGAAGATATTTTATGAAAACTAAAAAAGAACGAGCTGAATACATAAATAAAAAGTTGGCAAAGCTTTACCCAAAAACTCCTATCCCCCTTGATCACACCAGTGATTACACCTTACTCATCGCAGTATTATTGTCCGCTCAATGCACTGATAAAAGAGTAAACTTAATTACCCCTCACCTATTTAAAAAAGCCGACACACCTAAAAAAATGATTAAACTAAAAGTGGATGAAATCCGTGAAATCATTAAACCTTGCGGCTTATCACCAAGAAAATCTAAAGCCATTTCTGAGCTATCTCATATTTTAATTGATAAGTATGACGGAAAAGTTCCTGAAAGTTTTGCAGAGCTGGAAGAACTGCCTGGAGTGGGCCACAAAACAGCTTCTGTTGTTATGGCACAAGCCTTTGGGCACCCGGCTTTTCCAGTGGACACCCATATACACCGCCTTGCCAAACGCTGGGGCTTAAGCTCAGGTAAAAATGTGGTCACCACAGAGAAAGACTTAAAAAAGCTATTTCCAGAGGACGATTGGAATAAGTTACACCTGAGAATTATTTTTTATGGACGTGAACACTGCACTGCAAGAGGATGCAATGGTTTGGTTTGTGAGATTTGTACCACCTGCTACCCAAATAGAAAAAAACCAGTACCCAAAAAATAAAAATATCAGTACTATTATCAACAGACCCTAAAGCTTAAAGGTATTTATGAGTAAAAAAATTTCCATTGCCATTTTATGTGGCGGCCAATCAGCAGAGCATGAGATTTCACTGTTATCAGCTAAAAATATAGTCTCTTCCTTAGATAAAAATAAATATGACTTACAATTGATTGGCATAGATAAAAGCGGCACATGGCATAAGCTTAACCCTGATAATTTTTTAATTAACGAGGATGATCCCAAAAATATTCATTTCTCTAAAACAGATAACCAAATATTTTTTAGCCCAAACTATTACAATAAACAAACCATCAACTGTGGTGAGTATGATGAAAACACTCCCTTTGATTTAGTTATTCCAGTATTGCATGGCCCTAATGGTGAGGATGGTACAATACAAGGCCTGTTCAAGCTGGCTGGAGTGCCTGTTCTTGGTTGCGGAGTATTAAGCTCGGCCGTTTGCATGGACAAAGATATGACTAAAAAAATATTAAAAGCTGAAGGTATACCTGTTTGCAATCATTTAGTTGCCCGTAAAAATTCAAAAACCAATCCCAGCTTTGAAATTGCACAAAAACAACTTGGCATTCCTCTTTTTATAAAGCCTGCCAATATGGGGTCATCTGTTGGAGTTTCTAAAGTCAGTAACAATACTGAGTTTGAAGCGGCCCTCGATCTAGCATTCAAGCATGATGATAAAATTTTAATTGAAGAAGCTATTGATGGCCGTGAGCTTGAAATTGCTGTGCTGGGAAACCTCGAACCAAAAACCTCTATTGTTGGCGAGGTCGCCCCTACTTTAGATTTTTACTCTTTTGACGCTAAGTATGTAAACCCGGATGGGGCGCATTTAATTATACCAGCAGACATCCCAGAAAGTGCAGCCAAAGAAATGTCAGAGCTTGCCATTAAAGCATTTACAGCTCTTGAATGTAGAGGGCTTGCCCGTTGTGATTTCTTTTACACAAAAGATAACAAATTACTAATTAATGAGCTTAATACCTTTCCAGGATTTACTAACATCAGCCAATACCCAATGCTCTGGGAAAAATCAGGTGTTAGTAATTCTGAATTAATGGACCTGCTTATTAACTTCACCTTAAATACTTAAGTTAGAAACCTCTTAACTGTAATGAGTTATTTTTTACCTCTTTACTACGTAAAGTGTCCGAAGGCCTATTAGAGTTTCCATATTCAATTGTTAAATGTTCAATCTCAACTTCACCTTTTGTTACTGGAACTTTAACAACCGCTGATTTACTCACGTAAGTTAAGATTTGTTTCATCGTATTAAAAAAGTCTCGAGTGGCCACTAAAGGATCAATGATTACCTCTTTAATATTTACATTTCCTAAATTTGATTTAACCACAACAGAATCTTTACCGTTATAAAAATTTAATTCAATCTCTTTAACATCAGTTGATTTATTTACCCTTACTTCAGAAAGTACATTAGCCAATACAGATTTTAAATATAATTCATTTAAGCCCGATATAGTTCTTACATCTGCCAAGTTTACTATCTCAAAAACAGTTAATGATTTATCACTTTTTTCAATTAACTCTATTTCTTGAGCTCTCATCTTAGTATTTTTAGATCGTGGCTTCAAACCTTTTAAAAGCTTGCCAATAGAGGATTCTGTTCTTGGAGCATTATTAAAAATGGACACTGAGTTTTGAATAATCCCTGCAAGCTCGCTCTCTTGTGGAAGCTTGCCGGCTGCAGGACCATTAATAATAACTTTTGGAGATTTTGCAGATGATTTACCGCCAATATTCACTGACCTGGCAACTCTTGTATTCTCACCCTCTGAGGTTTTAGTTTTACCAGTTACAAAATCAGTATACTTTAAGTAAAAATCTTCCGTTGATAATTTTATGTCTTTTTGGGCTGATTTTTTTAATAGACCAGAAATTAACTTTGGCACTCCACCTTTAAAGCCTGTTGCTAAAACAATAAAGTCTGATTTAATTTTTGTGTCACCTAAAAAACTTTCATCTAAAATTGCATTTACTTTATTTTTACCAGCCGGCTCAACAGAGCTAATTCTATTAGGTATTGGCTCAATAATTGCCGCAACATCAGGGCTAGAACTTCTAAAGCCTGTTCCAATTTGTGCGTATCTACTTCTGATATCTGCAATAAACTGTTCGCAGGATCTTGCACTTTGCCCCAGCCAGAAAATTTTCTTAGGCCCTAATGTTTGAGCACTTGATAGCCCATAAGCATTTTTAGCTGCATAACCTAACATGAACTCGATGGCCACATTTGCTGAGTCGCCAGTTCCAACAACTGATACTGTTTTATTTTTTATAAACTGTTTAGGGTCTTCGCTTTTAGATAGTAACCTAACAAAGTCCTCAAATGTCATTACACGAGGTAAAGTTTTTTCTATGTTAGTAGACTTTACCAACTCTTTGTTTTTTCTGATCCCAGCAACAACTCCACGAGGAAGACTAGGAGTACCTAATCCAGTTGCAATAGAAACTCTAGAGCCTTTAACATTTATGTCGCCATATGGTGTTTTAATTTCTGCAGCAACTCCACTTTTAGTATTTTTTAATACTTGAACATTTGAGTTAAACAAAACATCAACATTTGGGTATTTGGTGGCCGCACTATAAAGCCCTGCCACAAGGGTTGCGCCTAAATCACCAGCCGTTGGGTACTTAACTGCCGAGATATCTGAAACCTGTATGGGCAGCCTTGGTAATTCATTAATATTTCCTTCCCCTGGAAGTGGTAGTCTGTCTTTGCCAGAGGCCCTATTAGAACTATTAATATTAAACACATCGGTGGCATACCTAAAGTTAGCTGCAGCAGTGTCAGAAGACTCAATCACTAGTATTTTATAATTGCCATTTCTTTTTAGAGCAGCTTGTAAACCAATAACACCATGGACTCCAGCACCAACAATAACTAAATCATAAGACTCTATATTTTTTTGATTCACTAAGCTTGCTGCTAAGCCATTTGATTTTATACGTAAATCTGCCTCCATATACCTTACAAAGGCCTCAGTCATTGATGAGCCCATTTGCATGATTGGTAAGTAGTCCTCACGGAATTTTTGCATTTTATTTGTTACAACTACAGGAGAGTTTAATCTTTTGGTTTTTTTAAGTACCGAAGTAGTTTTAGCTAGATCAAGAGAGTAAGAATTATCTGACTTCACATTCTCAGAAAAATTCTTTGATAACTTTCCCGACATAATATCTTTACAAGCCATGGAAAAAGCATCCACAGAGCTAAATAATACAATTATAAGAAATACATATTTATTTGTAAAAATTTTCAAGGGGGACCTCTCTTCATTTTTGAATTAGTATTTACTTATAAATTTAAAGTTTAAAACAGACAAAAAAAATCTGTAACCTTAGTGAATATTACATGCTTCAAAGAAAACTATTCATTACTCTTAGAGAGCCACTGCCTCTGCCTGCCCTTTATATTAATTGGCAAAAAGCTCTTGTCTCATTTTGAGACGGTAAATTAACAAAAAAATAAAGTGTAAAAAGCTTTAAGCTTATAAGAACAATTTTTGTCATTTGCCTAAAAATAAAGGTTTCAGCTGTGCCAACTTCAGTGTTTTCAGGCATTTAACCAATGCTTATTTGGTATGTAACTTGAACTATTAAGGCGCAAGGGGAACGAATATGTCAAAAATAGTTCAAATTTTAATTATCATAGCTATCAGCCTAACGCCTACTTTAGGGCTTTCGCAAAGTGCTGATATTGATATGTCTGCATACCATACTGAAATTAGCCATGTGAAACTTTCACTGAGATATATTAAAGCTAAGCAAGGCAAGCCAATGAACTCTAACCTTATGAAGTCTATTGATCTAAGATATGAAACCATTCTGCGCAGTGGACCAAGATTAGTAGCACTATATAATAAGCACCCAGACAAAGCCGTATTTGACTTACTGGTTGAAGCACAAAAATTTACTAAATATCATTTATATAAATCCATTGATGGCGATAAATTTGTGGAATATAGCGCCGAAGAATTGGACCGCCTGCAAAAGAAAGACTTAATGAAAGAAAGTACAGAGGTTCTAAGATTAACTGGTAAGGTTCAATCTAAATATGTTACATACTTTAAAAGATTTGCTTTAGAATTTAAACAAGCCTTCCCTGCATTTACTGCCGCTCAAGGTATTATTGCTGCTGGTGATGTAAAGCATAATCCAATGGCTATTGAACAGTTTTTAGAGCAATTTAAAGATCCGTTTTTAATGACCTCTTCTTTTGGTGTATTCATTGGTGGTAGTCACCTTGCACAAGCGGGACTTGGCAGTAAATTTGCGAAAAAACATATTGGTAATGTTTCACCAGGCCTTATGGGAAATATTGGCTTAGGAACTGGTATGTTTGTATCTGCAGTTTACACAGAGATATATAATGACATTAAAAATGGTGTGATCGGACAATGTATCGCAGATTATAAAATCCCAACAGATATTAGTAAAAGAAAGAAAGAAGTTGAAGCTGCAATTACTGCCGGCACTGCTAGTAACGATGAGCTGGTTGCTATTGAAGACCAAATTGAAGCTCAAAAAGAAATATTTAATGAAAATAAAAGTAAAGCTTGTTTTGATGCCAATCAAAAATGGGGTCAGCACGATAAATATGTTAATTATACTCCAGATGTTACATCATTATTAGCTGCTGCTTACTTAAACCACAAGACAACTGCTATAGGTGTTAAAATCATGGACAAAGCAACCTTTGGTAAAATGATACCATCTCTAAGGGCTTTTGGAGCTGCAAACCCAGCTGGCGCATTTATATACATGACTGGTAACTTTGTTATCTTCATGAAGATCCATCACAAAATTATGCCTTACTTTTTAAGACCTTGGAACCATATTAACTTTAGCTACTTAGGTTTTGCAAATAGCCCAGATTTAAAAAATGCTAAAGCTAAAGTTCACAGCAAATATTTAAGAACTTATAAAGCTAACAAAGGCCAAGTGAAATGGTTGGAAGATAATGTTAATAACCTAGATAATTATTTAAATCCGGCAAGCTTAGTACAATGCTTAGAAAATGCTAAAAAAGTTACTCTTAAACGAGCTATGAAATTGGCAGTCCCAATAACAGCAGTTAAAGAACTTTATAATCAAAAAGCCCGTGCTGAACACTGCCACCAGTATTATAATCCAGCACTAATTATTGAAAACGACTACGCCTTTAACAAAGAAAGAAAAAGACTAAGATTAGATTCTTTTTCTACTAAGCAAGCCAATTGGTTTCAATTTTTAGGCGACTTTTCTAGAAGATCATCTGATGCTAAGCGTATATATAATGAAATCCTAAGGCTTAAAAAAGAATTTGTACCTACTTCTGATCAAAAATACCCAGAAGAGTTAAATATGGATTACTTTAGAGATCACTTTGACGATCAAAAAGAGTCTTACCCCAAACGTGCTAATAACATTGATTTTCATCATATGTCTGAGTACTATATTTTCCAAATGGCTTGTGGACCAAGCATGGACACTGCTCCTGGCTTTGGTACAAGTTTACTTGATCCCCGCCCAAACTTAGCTGGTATTGACTATATAAAAACTCCTTTTGGATCTAGCCTTGAGTTTGTACCACCAAAAGTTACAACCACAGATAGAAGTATTTGTGATACAAAAAAATTCCATAACACTAAACAAGCATTAATATTTAAACGTAAAACTTCTCACATTAAGCCAGAAGATATAAATGGAGTGTTCAATAGCTATTGGCTAGATAGAACTAGACGTAACAAATCTAACCAAGGTGAAGAAGTTGAGCAATTTGAATACAACAATCTAGCAGAATATGTTTTTGATAACATAGATCCAAAATTTGCATTAGAGATTTTTGATGCCGATGAAATCCCTGAAAATAATGAGGATTACTCTTGGTCAACTACAGTAGTAGACACTTTAAATATGGTTTGGGCTAACTACGAAGATGCCTATGTGCACTTAGTTAAAGATGAGCTGGTTCCAATGATTATTAAAACTCGCGCAAAAGGAAGTATTTCTTCAATATCTCATCAACTGAGTAACTCATACAAAAGTTTTTTAAGAGCTTTAGACCTTAAACCTCTTTTACCAGAAACAGAAACTCGCCTAATGAAAAAGCTTGATCTATTATCTAAGACTGTAAAAAGCTTAAAAATGAGTACACCACTATTTGAGCAAAGTATCTCTGACTTAAAAGAGCACCTTGATGGTGAGTTTAAAAAGCATACAAAACATATTCAGTCTTGGGATAACGGTTATAACTTAGAAGACTCCTCTAGCACGTTAAGCGATAAAGTTATCGATCTAATAAGACAGCTCGACACTTCAAGGTTAGTTCTAGACCATGACGCTTTTTACTACTCAAAGTATGCATTATTTGAAGTAGCCAGTGATAACTGTGACTCTGCCTTAATTAGCGATGTTCAGAATTTACTGAGAAAAAAGTACAGCCAAATTAAAATAATTTCATGCCAACAAAAAGCACTAGCTAACAACTTACTGTTTAACATAGATATTATAGAGCGCAAAGAAGCTCTAGTAAATGAGCAGCTAAAGATTATAGCTCAAGAAATACAAGATTATTATAAAATGATAAATGAATTATTAGGAACAATAGGAAATTTTAAATAAACAAAAAAAAACAAATACAAAGGGAGTAGAAATGAAAAAAATATTAACAGGATTAATGGCAATGACATGTGTTTTATCATTCTCATTAGAAGCTAATGCTCGAGGGTTTAAAGATCCTAATGGTAAAAAAGCGAAAACAACTTTAGATGTGGTAAAAGTAGAAAAAGCTCGTACTAACTCACAAAAAGCATCTATTTCAGTAAAAGAACTAAGAAAAACTGCTATTGAAAAAGCACAAAATTTACGTAAACAAGTAAATGATATTTTTGTTTACAACTTAGAAAACATGATCAAAGTGAACCCAACTTTAAGAGCTGAAGCTAAAGTTAACTCTGCTAAAGTTATGATAATGATCAAAGCTTTAAACAAGTTAGACCCTGTGCAATTCATGTTTAATGCTAAAGCTGAAATTGCTAAGCTTAAAAGAGATTTAATCGCTCAAGGTATTTCTAGGAAGCAAGTTGAAGAGCTCTCTAAAGAGATCTGTAGAATATAAGTTTAAAAGAAAGTACTATTAAAAAAAGCTCCAATTATTGGAGCTTTTTATTATACCTCTACTTTAGTTACTTTTTGTTCAATAGTTCCAAAAATATTTTCATTTTTCTCGTTGAACATTTCAATTTTAACTTTATCGCCTTCTTTCATGAATGGCGTTTTAATTACACCTTCGTGTATTTTTTCAAGCATTCGACGCTCTAGTAAACATGAGCTACCGCGCTCCATATCTTCGTTAGACACTGTACCGCTACCAATAATGGTTCCAGCTTTTAATGGTCTTGTTCTAGCTGCATGAGAAATCAATTGACCAAAGTTAAAATGCATAGCACCGGCATCGGCATTACCAAAGAACTCATCGTTATACGCCACTGACAGTGGTAAATGAAGCCTAGAACCTTTCCAAGCATCACCTAACTCATCAATTGTTACAGCAAATGGTGAAAAGGCTGTAGGTGGCTTACCGTGGAAAAACCCAAAGCCCGCTTTAAGCTCAGCCGGAATTAAACCACGCAATGAAACATCATTAACAATCATTACTAATTTAATGTACTGAGCAGCATCTTCTTCTTTAACACCCATTGGTACATCACCAACAATTACAGCAACCTCACCCTCGAAGTCAGTACCGTGACTGAAGTCAATTTGTGGAATATCTTGCTTAGGAGTTAAAAAGTGATCACTACCACCTTGGTACATCAAAGGCACAGTTTCTAAAGTTTCAGGAAGTGCCGCATTTCTAGATTTTCTTACGAGTTTAATATGGTGAATATAAGCGGAACCGTCAGCCCACTGATAAGCTCTTGGTAGCGGAGAGTGAAATTTAGTTTCATCAACAGCAAACTTACCTTCACAGTCTCCTGAGTTTAAAGAGTCATAAAGACCTGATAGATCTGATGTCACCTTATCCCAGTTTTCTAATGCAGCTTGCATTGTTGGCGCAATATTACCAACTTTAACTGCCCATTTATTATCTTTACTGACTACAACTAAGTCGCCATCGATTTTTGAATCATTTTGCAAAGTACCTAATTTCATTTGGTATTCCTCCAGCTATTGTTCCAGGAGATTACATAAGCCGTTTTTGAGAAGCAAGTAAATAAAAATAGGTGTGTATTTGCTCGGCTTTTGACCTAAAGCTATAAAATTACTTACATTTTGAAGCTTTCTTGCTATGCTTTAAAGCATGGAAAATTTAGTACTTTATAGCTATTTCAGGAGTTCGGCCTCCTACCGTGTTCGAGCAGCCTTAAATCTTAAAAAACTCCCCTATAGTACCAAGGCTGTGAACCTCAAAACAGCAGAGCATTTACTCCCGGATTTTAATAAAATTAGCTCATTTAGTGAGCTCCCGGTATTAAGCCATAACGGTAATGAAATTGCGCAATCTGTTGCCATCATTAACTACCTGGAAGACACCTTTCCTGAAACTTATAATTTATTCCCTAAGCTCTCTTATGATAAGGCCATTGTTTTACAAATGTGCGAGGTGGTAAATAGCGGCATTCACCCATTACAAAATTTAAGCGTGGGTAAAAAATTAAAATCAGAGCATAGCTTTAGCGTCGAAGAAGCCATAGCGTGGAATGTTTTTTGGATTAATAAAGGGTTTACTAATTTTGAAAAATTACTGGCAAACTTTCATGGTGATTTTTGCTTTGGAAATGAAATTACCGCTGCTGACTTATTTTTAGTGCCGCAGGTATACAATGCAAAAAGGTACAAAGTAGATATGACTCAATTTCCAATTATTAGTAAAATTGAAAAAAACTGCCTGAACAATGTGGATATTAAAAATGCATCCCCTGGATTTCAAGAGGATACTCCCGAAGAATTAAAGGAGCACTTATGATTAAACTTATATGTATTTCATTATTAATTTTACTAAACGCATCTTGCTCAACATTTCGTACTAATGGTGAACCTAATCTCCCTCAAACAACTATTGACCCCACTCCTATAAAAAAAGAAGAGCCATCTAAAAAAGCTATAGGACGGTATGATATTGATTTAGATCAGGAGCTCTCCTATAAAGATGAAGTTTCACAAGTTAATCAACTTAATAAAATGTCTATAGACACCAACAATAAGACTTCACAACAACAGTTAATGGATTCTTTATTTGCCAATAAGAATCGAGCACCGAAAGATATTAAAAGTAGCTATTTAAAAATTGTTCGCGAAAAAAAGAGAGCTCTTAGAAAAAAGCTATCAAATAAGCGTGGAATCTTTTTTAACGATCAAAAACTAAGACGCAATAAATACTCCGCGCAGTCAAAAGCTAAAAAAGAAGCCTTTAGAAAAAATAAGTCAGGCACTGCAGACAGAAAGGCTTTTTATAAAAATTTGGACCTTGAAAGAAAACACTTTTTTGCCACTGAACGAGATGAAAAAAAATTATTTGATTCTAATATTAAAGCGCTAGAAAAAGAGATTGATGCTCGCTTTAAAGACCTTGATAAAGAGTTTGAAGATAATTTAAAAATTTATAAAGCCACTTATAATAAATAATCGCCTTAAATCATCCAGAAAAATTTACGTTATCCCTGAAAAGATTTACGTCCCCACAAAAGAGTCAACTTACTTCATCCTGAGAAAAATTCCGTCATCCTGAATACTACTTACGTCATACTGAACGTAGTGAAGGATCTCACGCGCAGATCCTTCGACGCTCTGGATGACATAATTAGTACTCTGGATGACGGAGATTACCCTTACATGAATTACGCTCATACGGTCCATGAAGTTAAAGTTTGTACTTAATTAATACTATAGGACTGCCATTTGATTAAAATTAATAATTGATTTTTAGAAAGATACCGCCACCGAAATCTAGTACTGAGTAACTATCTACTCCCCAGTCATATTTTTCAGTTAGGAAATTTAGTTTGGCACCATAGTTAAATGTTCCGCCCTTTTCAATTTTAAGGCCAGCTTTTATTTTTGAACTATATTCTACTTCAGACCCTAAATACTCATCTGAAGATAACTGATAATAGTAAGCAAAGTCTAAAACCAACCTAAAGCCTTTGTTATAACTTACTTTACCACCTCTATCATCTCTATATCTTTTAATTTTGTTATAACTAAATAAATTATGAGGTTTATCACTATAGGCTTTAAACCTTATACCTAGCCCGGCAAAAGATGACTTAATAGGTGTAGGATCAAACTGACCTAATATAAATTGGTTAGGTGAAAATACTAAAGCACTGTCATGTAAGTAGTCTAAGTACATATCAAGTGACTTTCCAGAGTAATTGTACATTATATTGTATGAATCAAAATCAATATTTTCTGTAGCAAAAGTTCTATTCGTTGGTGTTTCAAGTTCGATTTCTTTATGATTATAAGTCGCACGGAAAGAATGCCTTTTCCTTCTATCCATGTGAATACCTAAGGTCACATAGTATTGATAGGTTTGCTCTGAAGCCGTGGAAAAAGATGAACTCCCCGCTGTGTTACGCTCAATTCTTGGGTCCATGTAATCAGCTCCAATACCACCAAAGTAGGAAACTGCGTTTACTTTTGTAAAAGGAAATAAGAAAATCATTAAAACTATAATTCTAGAAAACGTGCACATACAAAAATTATATAATAATTAAAAAATTTAATCTAATATTTATAGCCATGTACCAGTATAAAACAACTGCACTAAAGGCTTACAATCATTTAGCAAAGGGACCTTTTCTACATATAAATATAAGTAGTTTATAGTGAATATTGGTCCAATTTAACACACTCAACAATTTATATTTACCAATAAATTTAAGTATTTAGAGCTTTATACCGATAAAAGTCCTGTATGTTGTACGTTAGATATTTACTGTTTTTTAGTCTTACTATTTTAGTGGGTTGTTCATCACAAACCAGTGATGATGCATCTAATGTTTC
>CALLBC010000161.1 GCA_938001965.1 uncultured Bdellovibrionales bacterium
TAACTCATGCTAAAGTCCCAAAAATCGATTATTTTAAATCACTTAAAAGAAAGTGATCAAATGGCTAAACAGCCTTTTCGCTTTTATGTAAAAAAACATAAGCGCCAGTTTACCTTTGGGATTTTATGCCTACTTTTTACCAACGCCCTTGATGCCCTTCCTCCAATTATTATTGGTAAAATTATTGATCAGATTACTGAGCAAAGACCATTCCTTGAAACCTCCACTACAATTGGCATTTTAATTGGGGTGGCACTGGTGGTGGCTTTTTTCCGCTACTATTGGCGTTTACACTGGGGACGTTACTCTCACCGAACGGCTCAAGATGTTAAAAATAAAATTTTTAGTAAATATTTAAATTTAAGCCAAAGCTTTTTTCAAAAAAATACTGTGGGAAAACTAATGAGCTTAATTAATAATGATGTAAATGCTTTCAGGCTCGCAATAGGCCCTGGAGTTTTAATTTTACTGGATGCCCTTTTTATTTCTTCTTTTGTAATTCCATTAATGATTTATATTTCACCATCGTTAACCTGGAAAACTTTAATATTCTTACCTTTAATTCCATTTATTATTAATAAAATTGAAACTCTTATTCATGATTACTATAAGAAACAACAGCAACAGTTTGCCGAGCTTTCAGCAACTACTCAAGAAATCTTATCCGGCGTAAGAACTATTAAGTCCTTTGCCCAAGAAGAACATCACGAAGTTGTGTTTAATAAAGAAAGTAAAACTCTTGAAGAGTACAGCAATAAAGTGGCCATTCTCGATGCTGTGTTCTCACCTGTACTTGAAGTGGGAGTTTCTATTGGTTGTGTAATATTATTATTTTACGCTAGCCCTGAAATTTCCTCTGGCGCACTTACTATTGGGGCACTATTTTCTTTTTATCAGTATATACAAAAAATGATGTGGCCCATGGCCGCCATAGGCATAGGACTTACCTTTTGGCAAAAAGGAAAAGCATCAATGGCGCGCATACTAGAGCTGCTCGATGAAACAACGGACACTCCTGATGATGGCCAAAAAGAAATTGGAGATTTTAAATCCCTTGAAATCAAAAACTTAGACTTCAAATATGATCAAGACGACAATGGTTTTAAGTTAAAAAATATTTCTCTTAAAATTAAACCTGGAGAAATCATTGGTTTCTTGGGAAAAACAGGCTCTGGAAAGTCCACCATCACCGATTTAATTTCAGGAATTTATCCTACCAAAAAAGGAAGTATCTTAATTAACGGTGAACCCTTACAAGAGTACACCCAGCACTCACTACACGATTTTGTTACTTATGTCCCCCAAGATACTTTTTTATTTAGTGACAACATCTATAACAACACACTTTTATCTACCACTAAAAGTAATGAAGAGGTTGTGGACACCCTTAAGGTTGTGCAATTAAACGATGAAATATTAAATATGGAAGAACAGCACAATACTGTACTCGGTGAAAAAGGTGTTAATATTTCCGGCGGCCAAAAACAGCGGCTGGCATTAGCCCGTGGGCTAATTAGAGATACAAAGCTACTGATTTTAGATGACAGCTTTAGTGCCATTGATGCCAACACAGAAAAACAAATCATTGAAGTCATTAACGGCAAACTTAATAACTTAAGCGTCATCATTATTAGTCATCGACTGGCTAGCTTAAAACTGGCTGATAAAATATTTGTTTTTGATGATGGTGCCATTGAAGCCTCAGGCGTTCATGATGAATTGCTCGTAACCTCTAACACCTATAAAGAGGTTTACGAAAACCAATCATCAAATGGAGGTCCACAATGAGCTCCAATTATTTAAATAAAAGTGAAGAGGTCAATAAAGAGTATAAAGTTATTGAGTTCTTAAAAAAACTTTACCCTTACTATATTAAGTATAAGTTCCAAGTTATATTGGTATTGGTCTCTCTAGCTATTTATACTTTCTCAGGCCGTATATTACCCATAATTTTTGGTAAGGCCATTGATGACGGCTTGCAGGCTGGTAACCTAGACAAACTTCATTATTTTGCTATTGCCTACTTACTTTTTGAATTTTCAAGATCACTATTTTATTTCTTAGAGTTTTACTTAAGTCAAAAGCTCTCCAATCGTGTACTTTTTGATATTAGAACTAAGTTAGTTAACCATGTTCAAAAACTACCGATACAATACTTTGACAAAACACCTGTTGGAAAAATTCTTACCCGCATGACAAATGACGTGAACGGGCTAGGAGACTTTTTAACTCAAGGCTTCACCGGTATTCTTGTTAACTTAATTGAGATCATAACTATTTTTATTTCACTAGCTATTCTCTCCCCTAAGTTATCTTTAGTCACAGTATTATACACGCCCATCATTATTGTGGTTTCTATTGCACTCAGCAAGCGTATTAGGACGTATTCAAGAGCGGCTAAAGGCAAAATGTCCAACATCAATACCCATACAGCCGAGACTTTAAACGGTATTAAAATTATTAATCTTTATAACCATAAGAGTCGCACCTTCAGCAACTTTTCAAACTTAACCGATGAGTACTTTAATTTAAATTATTCGTTAATCAAAGTTTTTGCCCTTTTATGGCCAAGCCTGCACCTATTTAATCTTGCCATCACTGCAACAACCTTAGCAGTGGGCGCTTTCTTTTTCTCTAGTTTTAATCTAACTGTTGGTACCTTGAGCGCTTTTGTCCTCTTACTTCGTAGCTTTTTTAGACCTCTCAGAGGTATTCTTGAGCGCTATAGTCAATTTCAAAACAGCCTTGCCAGTGCTGATCGACTATTTGAGCTTCTAAGTGTTGAACAGGAAACTCAAGTAGGGCAAAAAACTAAATCCTCTTTTACAGGTGATATTAAATTCAACAATTTAAGCTTTAGATACGGCCAAGACTTACCACTTGTCTTAAAAAATATTAACTTAGACATTAAAAATAAACAGTCTCTAGCTATTGTAGGTCGAACTGGAAGTGGCAAATCCACATTGGTTTCTCTTATTCAAAAATTTTACCCTGTTGCTGATAACTCTCTATTAATAAATGACTTATGTATTAATAAATTTCAAGCTCACTCCTTAAGGTCTAAAATTAATGTTCTTCAACAAAATAACTTTATTTTTAAAGGCACTCTTGAAGACAATGTTACACTACTTAACCCTAACATAAGCAACGAAACTGCTATTAAAGCCTTAAAAACAGTGCAATGTGACTACTTACTCGACCGTCAAAATGCCAGTGACAATCCAAAACAGTTCATCGAAGAAAATGGCTCTAACTTAAGTGTTGGTGAAAAACAATTAATCGCCTTTGCCAGAATTATTGCTTTCAACCCTGAAATTCTCGTTCTTGATGAGGCCACTGCAAATATTGATACAAACACTGAAAAGTTAATTCAAGCTGCCACTGAAAAGATAATTAGTGGGCGCACAAGTATTATTATTGCGCATCGCCTGTCTACAATCGTGAACTCCGATAAAATTTTACTACTGGATAATGGCGAGGTTTTAGAATACGGCAGCCACCAAGAGTTATTAGCACTTAATGGCCACTATCATAAATTGTATAACCAACAAATTAAAAGCTCTTTAATTGAATCCCAAGTTTAAAATTTTTTAATTAGACTTAATAAATAAACTTACAATGGCTCTTAGCCAGTTTTCTTGTTTTTAGAAATACTACTTACTAGATTTGCAATATCATTAGAAATTTTTATAAACTTCATACCGTAAAACACTTCTGTTTTCTTTGTCTCTTTGTTTTCTTGAAGCCTTTTTGAAACGACCTCACAAACAGCATTAAATGGCGGAACACCATCTCCAGGCTGAAAGTGCAAATAAAGAGTTTGACCTGAAACTACATGAGTTTGATCCATGAGCACACCCACACCACCTTGCCCAATCTGAACACTTTTAGCTTTCCAAACACGGTTATTATCATGAATCATGATTGAATGACCGTAATTAACACGCTTATGCCTTCTTTTATAATAAACTTGGGTTAACCCAGGCATATATGTATTTTTTAATTTGTTTATGTTTTCATATGTAAAGGCTTCTAAATCTGCTAATCGCCTCCAATTACTTAAAGACTTATGCCAAACAAAATCAAAACCATAAATGAATTTCTCATCTAACATATTTAACATATCTTTATAAGTATAAGGCCCATACTTATTATCGTCTTTAAGGATGTACCACTCAGACATAATTGGGTCAGCCACCTCTTCTAAAGCTCGACTGATTTTTAAAGCCTTCTCTTTTATTGAACCCTTACCATTTTTAATTTCATTAATTTTTTCTTGGTAAACACAATTAGATACATTATCAAATGCTTCTACAAAATTCTTTTTTTCAACAATATTTTTTTTATCTTTATTTAAAACAGAGATCTCAATTTCAGTGGTATTTTCCTCAATAGCACTCACTTCAAACTCTTTTGTATCTTCATCTAAATCTTGTAATGGAGTATTTTTTAATTCTACATCATTGGCAGTCGCTTCAACAACAGGAGGCACAAACGCATCTGCTAAAGTTGGCGGTGGAGACTCCACCTCTGAAACTTTTGGAGTCACTGTAGCCTGTTCTTGCAACTTGGGAACTACTGGCTCCAACTTAACATTAGTAACTGTAATTCCTGGAGGAGGTAAGCTTGGCTTTTTATTGTTTAATACTTTATTTAGCTCTTTATGAGCCATTAGCATAATCCAGTCACCCACTGACTCATCATAAATATAATCAGTTAAATTTAACGTAGCTGTACCAAGTTGGTTAACGATATCATCCAACGTAAAAGGCCCACTTTGCTCACCATTTTTTGCTATAAAATAATTACTCACGAAATCTCCCTTTATAATAATAATATCGGCAATATAGCTCCCAATAATTAGAGAAATTGTTTGCTTGAGAACACAAAAAAAGTTAGTTTTCATTGAGGGAATATGAAGCCAATAGATATTACAAAAATTAATAATTATTTAAACAACTTAGAGAAGTCTCCTAGATCTTTGGCTATCTTTGATCTCGATTCTACTTTATATAATGTTAGCCCTCGCACCCAGCAAATAGTGCAAGACTTTTGTACTGATGCAGAAGTAATAAGTAAATACCCAGAAGAGGCTATGCGACTCAGCTCGATAACCATTGAATCTCATGACTGGGGATATCTCGAAGCACTGGATCGCCACGACTTCACCTCTTCTGTTCGATTTTTAAAGTCTTTAGCTAAGTTTTGGAGAAAAAAATTCTTTTCTAATGATTATATGGATCATGATACTCCATACACTAATGCCGCAAAATTTGTAAACTCCATCCCACCATTAAACTGTGAACTCCTATACTTAACGGGACGAGCTCGAAACAAAATGTTAACTGGTAGCATAAAAAATTTAAAAAGAGATCAATTCCCTTTGCCAGATGAAAACTCATTAATAATGAAAACTAACCCCGATTTACTGGATCATGTTTTCAAATCCACATTTATTAATGAGATTAAATCTGAATATGATCAAATTATTCTTTTTGAAAATGAACCTAAAATATTGAATCGAGTCCGCAAAGACCATCCAGAAGTAATGATGTGCTTTATTAACAGCACTCATTCACGCGCTGAAAGCCTAACCACAGAAATACCTACTATTCATATGGACTACTCAAGCTTAGTTTTAGATAAATAATTTTTAAGAACAAAATAAGTACTGAGCATAAGCGAGTGGTGACCATCATTGGAGACCAAGTCATCCAAGTCCTTTTGATTAACTAACTTTACAGTTACATCTTCGTGCTCATCCAATGACTGAGAACCCATGTTTTTACTTTTTTCGGCATAATAGGCATGAATTTTATTCTCCTGAAGTGCTGGATTAGGGTAATGATAACCTAAATAATGCAACTCACCCACTTTAAATCCAGTCTCTTCAAGCAGTTCACGCCTCGCTGCCTCTTCAAGACTCTCACCATCATCAACAACACCACCAGGAAATTCTAAATATTTTTTCTTACCGCCATGTCGATATTGCTCTACCATAATATAATTTTTCTGATTATCTCTGGCTATAACTTGAACCCAATCTCTACACTGAAATAAGTAGTAGTCATCTATAACCTTACGATTAGGCAATAAACATTTTTCTGACTTTAAAGTAAAAAAATTATTTTTAAATATAATTTTATCTGCTAATACTTTCCAGTTCATGCTTTCCTAAAAATAGTGACATAACTTATCACCCAAAGATGAGTCAGTAATCTGAAGTAAGTTTAATTGGTATGACTTATCATTTAAGACACTATAAAAAACGTAAGTACCTAAGTAGTTTTTAATATAATGATCATCTTTTTTAGTTAGCATTACTTTTTCTGATAACTTTTTTTGATAGTAAGAACTAATGTTATAAAATGTTCCACAGGATTGTTCACTTTTGTGACTTGGTAAAAAGTATACGAATAGCTTATTAAAAAGCTGAGTTTTGAGCTTAATTTGTAAGTAAAATTCATTTTCAAGCTCAAGTTGATTAATAAAACTATTAATATCTACTCTTACGGCACCTTCTTTGAGGATATACCTTTTAGCAATTTTTAAATCACTGTTTTTTGGCCACAAATTAATGGTCACTGGCCACTCTCTCTTGGTATAAAAACCAAATTTTGATTTAACTTTTTTTAAACTTATTTTTAAACCCGCATTTTGCTCCAGAAAATGTCTGCTTAAGTCTTCGATTAAGCTATCAGGCAAACTGGCATTATTTGCTATTGAAGTTTTCTTAATCTCTTTAAATTCTGGTTCTGAACTACAGGAAACTACAAATAACAGAACACATAAAATAAAAATTCTATTTAACATACGGCCCCAAGCTCATTAATAAATTTTGTATTGGCAAATAGTTCTCCGCTTGAACACTCGCTTTTGAGGCAACCCTGTGGCTTTCATTGTAATTCTTTCTTAAAAACTCTAACTCTGCAAGGGATCGTTGCGCCAAAAGGGAGTTAGACTTTACCGATAGTAATTTTTTACTATACACTTCCATACACTTTGTATCTGATTTTTGTAAACACTCTGTGAGCATTAGTATATAAGGCAAAGCGAGCGCACTTGGTAATTTATCATTTTCAATAAGACTTTTTTGTAAGCTCTTTTTTGCATCCTGATTCTTACCAATATTTTTACTATAAAGGGCATTTAATGCCAAAAATAAAGGGTTAGTTGGCTCTTTTTCTAAGTTTATGGCTAGCACATCTTTTGCCAACTGATATTTATTATTTTTAAAACGACAATAAGACAATAGAGCCGTTGCACTTACGTCATCAAAGGCAGAGGCAACTTTATTGCATATGGTAACTAGCTCATCCCAACCAATTGCACTGTTATCAATCAGCGGAGAAAATGTCATTTGCGAAAATTCGTTTGGATCATTATCAATAATTTTTATTAAATCTGATTGTGAATTTTTAATTTGATTATCAACCAACAATGATAAATAAGAATTTAATAGTTGAGACTCTTGATATAAAACAAAGCTGTCTGAAAATTGATTTAAAATAAATTTTTGAGCGTCAATTAATCGCTTTTTATTTCCATCAACCTTATACTCATCTAATATCCTCATCAAATATAAAAAACTAACCTCTGGAAATTGATTAACATTCTTTAAAGATTTTTTAAGTCTCATGAGTGAAATATTATCTTTACCCACTTTATGGTTAGCAATGGAAGAGTTTACAAGCGCTGGTGTATAATCAGGGTTATTATTTAAGGACTTTATAAAGTATTTTTCTGAAACAATAACTTCGTTTTCTTTTAAGAATGTTAAACCCAATAAGTTCGATTTTACGTCTTCAGTAATATCAGTATAATTTTCATTATTGATTGTATTTCTAGCCTCTGAAAGTTGTCCTGCTAAAATATAAGCTTGAGCTAGGTAAAAATAAGTTTCTTGATTTGAAGGGTTTAGTTTTAAATATTTCTTGAAGCTATTTGTTGCTTCAATGTATTTACTTAACTTTAAGTTTGATATTCCTTGCTCAAAATAATCTTCTGCCTGTTGAGCTTTACCATCAAACTTTAGCGAATCCTTATAAACTATAAATGCAAGAGCACCAATCACTGCAATTATAGCTAGCCAAAGCATAGAGTTTGATCTATTTGGGTTTTCCTCTTTATAGCTCATTGGCTGTGGCCGCCTTGAACCTACTGGCGGGCTACTTTCAATATTTTTTTCTTTAACTTTATTCTCAATAACTGGCTCAGGAGCCTCTATAGCACTAAAGCCCTTACTTTTATCAATATTTTGAACATGCATATCTTCAGTGATTGTGAAATTTGCCACAGTATTAACATTTGTTTTATCATCGCTCTCTTCTGTTAATGCCAGCAACCTAAGTTCTTCAACTGTTTTAGCAAAAGCTGGCTCATCAAGTATTGGAAGCCAATGCATCAAGTGAGATGAGATTTCATCACGAGTAGATAATGTTCTATCTAACAACTGCTCTACAACAGTGTCATAGTTATATGGACCCAGTATATGGGTACCACTTTTAACTAACCATATGTTTTCACTACTAGACATATATCTATTAAATACTTTAATGCAGGAAGTGTCTAACCCCTGTTAAGATAATTTTGACGCCTAGACTCTCTGCACGAGAAAGTACTTCCTTATCCTTTATTGAGCCCCCAGGCTGGATAACCCACTCTATACCAGCCTCATGAGCCAATTCAATTGAATCAGGAAATGGAAAAAAAGCATCACTAGCCATAACCCTGTTTTTTACATCAGGATGAAAGCTGTTAGCCCTATCAATAGCCAACTTTACAGCATCAACCCTATTTACCTGCCCCATTCCGAGCCCTAAAGTTTGACCATTACCAACAATACTTATTGCATTGCTTTTTAATTGAGCACATACCCTCCAAGCTAACTCTAAATCTGACCTAACAGAGTCGCTGGGCTTTCCATGAGGAAATTCCCATGTATCGTAGCCATCCTCAAGAGGGTCTTTATCTTGCACCAAAAAACCGCCCGTAATCGAACGAATATCCTTAGCAACAGCTTCAGACATTAATTCCGGCCATTTTAATACTCTAAAATTCTTTTTCTTTTTAAAAGCTTCAATAGCCTCATCAGTATAGTCTTGAGCCACAACACATTCCAAAAACATGGAAGTTAACTTCTCTGCCATTTGCAAAGTAACTGTTCCATCAATAGCAATAATTCCACCAAATACACTCATTGGGTCTGCACCCAAGGATTTATTTAAGCTATCTAAAAGATCTTTACCAATAGCAACACCACATGGGTTGTTATGTTTTACAGAAATCACTGCATTTTGCTTCTGAAATCGTCTTAGAGTATTAACTGCAGCTTCTAAATCTAGCAAATTATTAAAAGAAAGGGCCTTGCCTTGAATAATTTCAGCTTTATGGAGTCCATGACTGCTCGAGGAATTCTTATACCAAACTCCTTTTTGTTGTGGGTTTTCCCCATAACGTAATTCAGAAACCTTCTGGGCAGAAATATTTAAACCCTCACGTTCATAACTCCCCTCAAGGTCTTTCATTAAATATTCCGAAATCAATCCATCATAGGAAGAGGTGTGACTAAAAACTTTTGCTGCTAAGTAAACTCGATCAGAACTTGTTAACTCTTGTTTTTCCAAAACCCACTTATAATCTTTAGGATTACAAATTGTTGCTATTTTTTCTGTATTTTTAGCCGCTGACCTTAAAAAGGATGGGCCTCCAATATCAATAAACTCAATCTGTTCATTAAAAGGAAGATTTTTTTCTAATGCTTTTGAAAATGGATATAGATTTCCCACTACTAAATCAAAATTTTGTAAATTATTATCTTTTAATATTTTCTGATCATCTTGGTTCTGAAGCCTAGCCAACAAACACATATGAACATTTGGATGTAGTGTCTTAACCCTTCCGTCCATTACTTCAGGAAAACCAGTTTGCTCGCTAATGTCGACAACCTCAACACCATGCTCTTTTAAGTATTTTGCAGTTCCACCAGTTGAGACGACCCTCATTCCTGATTTAAATAATGGAAGAATAAAGTCTGCCAAACCTGTTTTGTCAGACACAGAAACCAAAGCATTTTTAAACATTGATACCCCTAGAAAGAAACTTTAGAGGCGAGGACTTTTAAGTCATCGTTAGTTAGGAGTATTCCTGCTCCAAAAAATGCGCTTGGATCAACTCCATGGCTTGACGCTAAATTGTCTCCACCAGCTGTAATATAAATACCACTGAAGACGTTATACCTTACAAAACTACGTATGTACAAATCTTTAAAATCAAAAGCTTCAACTGAAAATCTTAATTTTTGATTTAATATAGTATAATCAACGCCTAGCCCGCCTTTGTTTTCAATAATTCCACCTTTAATGGTAAAATCATGATAATTTTTAGCAAAAAGTGCTGTAAATTTAACCTTATCAAAAAATGTTTTTTCTTCGGTAACACTGCTTGTTGAACTTCCAGAAACTGTAGTACGAGTTGTTCTTGTTACGCCTGTGGGGTCATCCACAATTCCTAACTCATAATATCTATCTAAACCGGGAGTAATTCTAACCGATAAGTAATTCTTGTTACGATCACTTTCAGTCATGAACTCGCTATGATAATCAATACTTGTTTGTAGATCTATCCCCGTACCAATAAACTCATTTACTCTTTCAATAGTTTGATTAACGCCAGTAATGGTAGTGTCGTCATTAATTAGCTGCCCAAGCGTTCCATTTCCTTTATTTACCTTATAAGAAACTTCTTCAAAGTTTTTCATGGTGTTGTCAAACCTATGAATAATATCTCTCATATCAGACCATGCCTGACTAAATTCACCATCACCATCGGCTAAAAAGTTATCTAGCCTTTCAGTTAATGAGTTTACATTATCAACAATCTTATTAATCTTACTTTTGTTTGCACCTGTAATATCTGTAAGGTCTTTTGTTAAAACTTCTAGGTTTGAAATAATACGACCAATACGAGTTTCTTCATCACCAACTCCTGTAGCCTTATTTAAGTTCTTTGCAAACTCACTTAATGAATCTGTAATTTTACCAACTTCTTCAGCAATAGTAGCTAATGAACCAGAACTTGCTCGAAAACCTAAATCAGTAGGCCCATCTAATAAATTGCCAGTGATTGGCCCCGGGATTAGCTCAATATGCCGGTCTCCCAAAATACCATCAGCCTTTATTTCAGCTACGGTTCCCTCGTGCAAATTTATACCGTCATTAATTCTAACTTTAATTCTTGCTCTGCCATCAACTAATTCAATTTTCTCAATTAGACCAACCTTAATTCCTGCAATTTTAACGGCACTTCGCTCAATTAATCCACCGGCATCTTCAACATTAATTGTGTGAACTATTCCACCACCAAATAAACCTGGCCCTTCAGAAACTTTAAATGACATCCATGCGATCAAAGATGTAACCACAATCACTAGTAAGCCAACTTTAAACTCTAATAACTTAGATCCCATATTTTTTCTTAGTCCCTTTTTCTACAAACTTTTTAACCAAAGCAATATCTGAATTTAAAAAGTCCTCTGGCTTTCCGGAGTGTAAAACTTTTCCCTTATCTAACATTACTATATATTGACCTATTCGGAAAGCAGCCATTAAATCATGACTAACAATTATTGATGTAACTCGACCTTCTTCTCGCATATGTGTCTCATGAATTAAATCATCAACCATCTCAGTCAAAATTGGGTCTAGACCTGTTGTTGGCTCATCATAGATTAATATTTCTGGATCAAGAGCTAAAGCTCTTGCTAGGGCCACCCTCTTCCTCATACCACCACTTAATTCCGACGGAAGTTTTAAAAAATGTTTTTCCTCTATACCCGATATAATCAGCTTTTTAGAGGCAATTTCTAAATATTCCTTATGTTTTTTCCCTTTCATATGCTCAAGCAAGGGGAACATTACATTCTGAATTACATTCTGGTCATCAAACAAAGCTGCATGCTGAAATAATACGCCAATATTAGTTCGCAATTTCATTATTTCTTTATTGCTCATTTGCCATAAGTCTTGCCCAAAAACATTAACCTGGCCTGAAGTCGGTCTAATTAACCCTAGTATGTGTTTCAACATGACACTTTTACCAGTACCACTATAACCAATAACAACTGTAAGACTACCCTTAGGGATTTTTAAGTCTAACCCTTTAAGTATAAATTCATTACCACCATCAAAAGATTTTTTAATGTCTACAAGCTCTACTGCATTCATCCTGTCCCCCCCATTAAAGTGTTAACGAAGCGAATAATGTTTGTCATAACAAAGTTAATCGCAATAATTAAAACCATACTATTTACAACACCTTTGTTCGTTGACTCTCCAACACCTTTTGCACCACCAGTTGTATTATAACCCTTATAAGTACAAACTGCGCCAAAAATTAAACCAAAAACAGCTGCCTTAATTAAACCTTCATTTATATCTCGCGGGTTTAACCAAAGTTGAATTTTATCAAAAAATATTCCTTCATCTAACCCCAAAGCATGAACACATAATAAATATGACCCAGACATTGCAACAAAATCAAAAAAACCACAAAGTAAAGGCATTGAAATTAATGCTGCTAAAACCCTTGGACCAACTAAGTATTGTACTGGGTCAATACCCATAACTTCAAGAGCATCAATCTGCTCAGTTACACGCATAGTTCCCAAGCGCGCAGCCATGGCCCCCCCAGCACGTGCAGCAACGATCAACCCTGTTAATACGGGCCCTAACTCACGCATAATCCCAAGGCCCACTGTCGGGCCAACTAAGTTTGTGGCATTAACAAGTTTAAATCCCAAATAAATTTGAAAGGACATTGCCATTCCAGTAAACGCTGAAGTTAAGGCAATAATTAAAAGTGACTGTACTCCAATAAATTCAATATGCTTTAATACTTCTTGAAATCTATAAGGACGTTGAAAAACTGATTTAATGGATTTAAATAAAAATAGAACTGTGATTCCGCATTCGCAAATTAAGCCAGAGATAAATTCAATAATAGATGATATAAACTGCACAAAACCATTACTTGTTTTATTAACAGCATATTGTTCATTTGTACTCAATAACCCACCTAGTTGTGTAAATACTTTCTTGGAACTCGCCTTCCAATTGTTGTTATAATCTCATAAGGTATTTTATCTACTTTTTCTGCCAGGTACTCTAAACTAATTTTTTTACTACCCTGCTCTCCAAATAATACTATTTCTTCGCCCGGCTGACCACTCTCATCCCCTAATACAGACGTTAGATCAACCATAGTATAGTCCATACAGACCTTACCAACCACTGGCACCTCTACCCCACGGAACAACATCACCCCTTTATTCGAGTAAGACTGGCTGTAGCCATCAGTATACCCAATAGGCACAACCCCAATAACTGAAGGCTGTTTAGCCTCCCAATACCCGCCATAGGACACTTTTTCTCCAGGTTTTATTTTTTGATATGATATAACTTCAGACTTAAGTGTCATTACAGGCTTTAGTACTGCTAGTTCTTCAAGTTTATTCTTTAAATCTTTAACTTGTGGGTAACAACCATATATAGCTAACCCAAGTCTAGCTCCAATAGATTGCTGATCAACAGCTTTATCAACACCCGCAAAAAATGCTGATGAGTTATACATATGTAATTTTTTTTCATCAAAGTACTTTAAGGCATAGTTAAACTGTGAAAACTGCATATTAGAATACCCACCTTCAATTCCAAAATCTTCACCACAAGAAAAGTGAGTACCTATGCCATCTAATTTTAATTGATTATTTGACTGAAAAAAACTGGATAACTTCTCAGCCTCTTCAGGTTTAAAACCTAAACGATTCATTCCAGTATTAAATTTAATGTGAACTGGAAAATTTTTAATTTTTTTTCTTTTAAACAATTCAAGCTCATGCCACTGAGTAATTACTGGAGTTATTCTATTTTCAATCAAATAATCAATTGCCCTTTCTTTAATTGCACCAAAAACTAATATTTCGATATCGTTAAAGCCATAACCTCTTAAGCGCTTAGCCTCTTCAACTAAAGCGACCCCTACAGTCTTTACACCCTCGTCGATCAATGCCTGAACAACCTCTTTATCTCCATGCCCATACCCATTGGACTTTACCATTGGGCAAAAAAAATCAGACTTTGATAGAGATTTAAGGACTCTAATATTATGTTTTAAATTTGGTATATGAACTTCTGCAAATGTCATTCTATGCAGCTCTAAGTTAGACAAATTCACCTACTTTGCATAATTATAATCAGGATTAAAATTACTTGGTACAGAACTTAAACAAACCTGATTTCCACCATAGCGACTCACTTCTATCATCGCCTTATCAGCCTGTTGTAGCACACCCTCAACATCACTACAATGAGATGGATACTCACTGACACCGATGCTCACTGTTACTGTATCAAACCCAGGAGCAACCTGAGAGAAGTCTGTATTTTCCACCAGCTGTCGTATTCTCTCTGCCTTTATCAAGGCCCCTTCGTAATGTGTATGAGCTAAAATTAATCCAAACTCATCACTGCTTATTCTACCAACAATATCGTTCAATCGACTACTCTTTGACAATAACGTCCCTAACATACGCAACATAGTATCTACATCTGCGCTCGATGAATTCTCAACATGTTCAGAAAAGTTATCAATGGAAATTAAAATAAATGAAACCGGTATAAATATCCTTCTTGATCTAGCAACTTCTTCTTTTAAGCGAGCCATTAGGTACTTTCTATTATTAACACCGGTGCTCTCATCTAAATGGCTTGATGTATGTAGCTTTCTCTCTAAAACAATATTACTCACTTTTAATGCCAAACTATTCAGACAAGCTAAAATAAATGAGTCAGTCTCCCTCGTTGAATCCGCTTCAATAACAAAGACTCCCTTTAAATCTCCATTTACGCGAAATGAAATAATAGATGTATTTTCCCATAAAGTGTAATTATAAATTTTATCCTTAAACTCGCCAGACTTTTCAAAATTACCTTCTTCTAAATTATGTTTTTTAAACATAGTTTTTAAGTCAAAAGCATCTCCAGCAGAAAAATCATTAATATTTATGGATCGAGATGAAACCAATGAACGATACGAAGGGACATACTTTAAGTACATCACAGAACTCGCATTTAAGTAACGACTAACCTCCAGCATAAAACAATCAACTGAAGCTGTAAAATTATCACACTTATCTAGTTTTTGTAGCCACAAATTATGAAGGGAAAAACCTGATGCGGAATCACCACTTTGATTAACCTTCTCTTCCACCTCGCCCATCAACTGTTCATTTTTAAATTTATAAAAATCCATTTCTACTGCATGATCTGCTGACTTTAATACATTTGATATGGCCAAACGACGATCTGCCTCGGACTCACCAAATTTAAAGTAATCCGAAAATACATAATCAAAAACTCCTGAATCAAATAACTCATAGGCTTCAGAAAAACTATATCGGCTTGCTAAAATTATTATTCTACTTTCTGGACTAAGCTTATTTAAGTCTTGAACAAAGTTTTTATTAGACAATTTTAATGTTTCAAATTCCACAAACACAATATGCGGAGGATTACTTTCAACACTCTCTAACCCAACAGATGCATTATCAAATTGGTTTATTTGAAAGTCCCTATTTTTTAAGGCTTGCCCAACAAATGCCGACCTATCTTGATTATTATCAATTAAATAGATTACAAATGAAGATCTAACATTTTCAAAATCCATTTATACTTCTAGCCTCGGCTTTCTAATTAGTTTTTTTAATTCATTTTTACTTTGAGTCACTTTTTTGTCTGCTTTTTTAATTACTCTGTCAATTTCACTCATTTGCTCATTCAAAGAGTGATCACTCGATAACTTAACAACTTCATTCTGCTGACTAGACAAAAACTCTTCCTCAAGATCAAAGGCCTTCACCTTTCCATAATCTTGTTCACTCAACTGCTTTGAAATATTTTCGTCAATATTAATTTCCGAAATCTCTTGCTTTTTTTGCTCTATTCTTTCAGCAAAGCTCATACTCTCTAACTCACCTAGCAAATGAAAATCTTCACTGCCAATGTCTTCTTCAGTTATTTCAATTCGATCACTCTCTTTAAAATTTAATGATGGGGTTTCTACAGTCCCATAATCTAAAGATCTATTATCACCGACCATAACCGTAGGCACACCACTCAATTCAGCAGATTTATCAGTTAAAGTATGCTTGTCATGTTCTATATTTAGAAAGCTGAATACTTGTTTATATATTTCAGTTGCTTTCTTATGAGCTGTATCTGTTAATTCAACAGCGTCTCCCTTCACCTGACCCTGTATCAACTGTATTTGCCCAATTAAGTTTGCCGATTTACTTTTTATCTCATGAAGTAATTTTTTTTGTTCACTTGGACTTACATACTCTTTTTGACTTGCCAATGTATTTTCTAATCTTTGGATTTTTGCAATTAACCCCTTTCGATCTTTAAGCATCTCCTGACTTTCAAAATTTTTAAATTCCGAATCAATAATTTCTGTATTTAAAAATGTCGTTTTACTCTTTTTAATCAAGTACTCACTTAATGTATACAGCAACAACCCTAAGCAAAGAAATACTAATAAAAATCGGCCATAAAAGCTCATGCCATAGGGAGTGGACCACCGGGCTTGACTAACAACAACCTTAATATCTTTAGTCGTAGAGGCCATTACAAAAGATAAATCATCTCTAGTTTTTAAATGCAATTGGTTTGTATCAGCATCAAAGTTATCAATAATTTTTTCAGACTGGTTAAACTCTGTGCCAATGTATTGTGTTTCAGGATGATAAATTAACTCTCCCACAGAATTAATAACATAAATACTATTGCCGGCTAAACTTAAATCATTACTCCAAGAGCTGGCAAAATGTAAACTTAGTATAGCAAAATAATACTTTGAATCTTTTAATGTTAAATAGCCAAAGTAATTATCTCCACTCGGAGAACTTATAATCTGATAACCAGTGTAAAAGAGACCATCATTACTTTTATAAACTCTATTAATTGATTTATTTAAATCTTCTTTTGACCAATATGATAAGTCTAAATTTCTAAGCTCGTCCCCGCTAAGCTCTAGCTGACTTTCTTTTTGCTCTAATGCAAATAAGGCCTTAACTGAGGAATCAATATTTTCTAAATTATTTTCCGAATTAGTTGTTTTTAACTCTGTAATTAAATAATTAATCTCGTTCTGTATTTCAATAAAGTTTTTTGATATTAGCCTTTCAGTGGACTCAGTTAATTGCTCAAGGTTTATTTCTTGATTAGCAATTAGGTCTTCATGTGAAATAGGAGATAAAGCCCAGGTTGTTAAAATTAGTAATGCTAAAGTAAAAACAATAGCCTTAAACCAAAACTCTTTAATAAAATTAAAACTCATTTAAACCTTCCTTGGTTTTGTTATTTAGCAGTGAATAAACACCTTTATACAACTGAACAATGCTCTGCCTGAGCAGATTATATTTTACTTTTACCAGGACCTAAGGGCAACATACATTCCAATTATATCTATAATGACAGCAATTCACTGGTCATAGGTCCTGCCTCCTACCTAATTTAAAACAGCACCCAGCTTTATGTCCACTCAAAACATTAGAATTACATAACTAAACCAAAACATAACAATCTATTAACTTTAAAATATTTTGGATACTCTTCAATTGAATTTTGATATGTTTATACCTATGAAACTGAAAACATTTCCGCAAACTGAATACGACTTTTTAATTATAGGAACAGGCCTCTCAGGACTGAGCACTGCCTTAAAGTTATCAAAACATGGAAAAGTCGCATTAGTGGCAAAGTCTAGCCTTGAGGACACTAATTCATGGCTTGCTCAGGGCGGAATAGCTTCAGTGATCTACAAAGAAAATGACAGTTTCGAGTCACATATCAATGACACCTTGAGCGCTGGAGCAGGACTGGGAGACAAAAGTGTAATTATTGACACAATAAAACAGGGGCCTGAACGAATTAAAGACCTCATCGACTGGGGAGTAAAGTTTGATAAATCCAAAGATGAGTTTCTTGCCTTAACTCGCGAAGGTGGACATAGTCATAACAGAATTTTGCATGTGGGTGACTATACTGGCCAAGCTATAAACCAAACACTATTGAGCCTAGCAATAAATAACGAGTCCATTGACCTCATTGAAAATCAAATGGCAATTGATTTAATTTTAAAAAGTAAGATCAAGCCCGGAGACAAAGACGCTTGTCTCGGAGCATTTATCTTAGATATTAATAGTAATAAAGTTAACCCCATACTTGCAAAAGCCACTGTTTTAGCTACGGGAGGCGCAGGCAAAGTTTATTTGTACACTTCCAATTGGAGTGGCGCAACAGGAGACGGCGTTGCTATGGCTTACAGAGCCGGAGCCAAAGTTAGCCAACTTGAATTTATGCAATTCCACCCCACTTGCCTATATCACCCTGAGGCTAGAAACTTTTTAATCTCTGAAGCTCTCCGCGGGGAAGGAGCAAAACTTAAACTCCCCGATGGCACAGAGTTTATGAAGTCATATCATCCAATGGCAGACCTGGCTCCCAGAGATATTGTTGCACGCTCCATTGATAGTGAAATGAAAAAACATGGAATCGATTGTGTTTACCTAGATATCTCATTTAAAAGTAAAGACGAGCTTAAAAGCCGCTTCCCAAGTATTTATAATAAGTGTGAAGAGCTTGGAATAAAAATTGATCAACAACCTATTCCAGTAGTCCCCGCAGCTCACTATTTATGTGGCGGCGTAAACACCAACCTTGATGGGCAATCTTCAATACCAAGACTATATATTGTTGGAGAGACCGCCTGTACAGGCCTACACGGAGCAAATCGATTAGCATCAAACTCATTACTAGAGTGCCTAGCATTCTCACATAATACCTCGCAGCATATTAGCAAAAATTTAAATGGACTCCAGCTACCACAAATTGAAAAACCTAAATGGACATATCATGAACTTGAAGACCAAGATGAAATGATTGTTATCAAACATATGTGGGAAGAAATACGTCGATTAATGTGGAACTATGTGGGGATTGTTCGCTCTAATCGCAGGCTAGAAAGGGCAAAGCACAGAATGGACAACATTAATAATGAAATTTCAGAGTATTATTCTAATTTTAAAATACACCCTGATATTATTGAGCTTCGAAATATTGCACTAGTCGCAAGTCTAACTATTGATAGTGCCTTACAAAGAAAAAACTCAATTGGAATCCACTACAACATTGACTTTCCAAGTGAGTAAAAAATAAAATGTAATCCATGTCTATTTCTATTGAAAATTATTTTCCCATTGAAGCTGATCGAGAAATTTTTTATCAAACATGGCCTTGTGAAAAGCCTAAGGCTGTTATTTTTTTGACCCATGGAATTGGTGAGCACTCAGGTGGATACGATAACTTTGCAAATGCTTTAGCAAAAAATAAAATTAAAGTGTTTGCCTGGGACCTTAGAGGACACGGCCGTTCATCTGGACAAAGAGGGTATGTCTCAAACTTTAAAGAGCATTGTACAGATTTTAAAAAAATTTTTAAATTTTTTAAAAACAAAGAAGAGTATTCAAGCTTGCCTATATTTTTATTCGGTCATTCAATGGGCGGCGCTGTAGTACTTCGTAGCTACATTGAACAAAAACCAAAAACTATTCACGGACTCTGCCTAAGCTCTCCAGCACTTGGCATAAAACAAAAACCCAGCCCGGCAAAAGAAAGCTTGGCTCAATTTGCAAACAAGTACCTTCCTCGATTAACTCTAAGCAACGATGTTATTTATGAGAATCTTTCACAAATTCCTGAGCAACTTGAATTTTATCGTACAGATTCGTTACGCCACAATAAAATCAATGCACGAACATACAGTGGCATGCTTGAAAGCTTTGATATAATTTTTAATAAAAGTTCAAAAATAAAATTACCAATACTATTTCAAGTCTCAGAAAATGATAAAATTGTTGATGCTGAAAAAACTCAAGAACTCCACAAACTCATTGAGTCTGAAACTAATAAGCTCATACTATACTCAAACAGTGAACATGAAGTCTTCAATGACATCGAACAAGAACAAGCCATAAAAGACTTAACTTTATTTATAAACCAAACCCTCAAAGGTAAATCATGAAAATAATTATTTTAATACTTAGTTTTGTTTTTTTATTAGGAGCCTGCTCTACCCCTTCAGTAAAGTTTGATAATCGCTACAATTATAACAAAATTATTAATAGTAATACCAAGCAAGATAAAAAGTACTCTGGAATCTCCAATGTTTACCAAGTTAGTGTAACTCGCATGACACCAAAAGTTTTTAGCTTAACAGATCAAAAACTTGCATTTTTACAACAATGGCCAAGCCATAAAGTTGAGGAGGCCAGCCAAAAGCAAGAGGAGTCTTTATCTAAACACACAACTTTTATTGTTATTCTCTACACACCAGTTACTAAAAATAATGATTTAAAAAAAGGTGACGACTCCATATGGAGAACTTACCTTGAAGTTAATGGGCAACGCTTCCCTGGCATTGCTAATATTGCCCCATACAAACCAACGCAAATCCGCACGTTATTCCCAGAAATGACTCGCTTCTCTAAGGCCTATCAAGTGCAATTTCCTATTGCAAACAGTGAGTCATCTGCTGATGGACAAGTAAAATTTATTCTCACAAGCGATCTAGGCACTTCTGAATTTAACTTTCAATAAGTTGACTTTACATAAGTTGACCTGAATCTCATTAGTAATATAAATTATGGCTACTTGATAATCTCAAATGGAGGGATTTTATGAAATTAGTAGCTATACTCTTAACTATATTTTTAAG
>CALLBC010000162.1 GCA_938001965.1 uncultured Bdellovibrionales bacterium
ATAACAATTACAGCTCTTAAATCCATTATTACCCCTAAGTATTTGATTTTGACTATGTCTTAGCTTAGAGCCTACTCATTGGCCAATAAAATCATACTTGAGAGCAATTGCTCTAAATAATAATGAAATTATTTCAGTGAACAAGGAATCAAAATAGCAATTCCTTATATAAAGTTGGTAGAATTTACTTACTACAAAACAGTGTTCGAATAGTACCAGCACTGGCGCGAGTATCGTTTGGGTCCTTATCCTCTGGACGCGGACTACATGAACTATCTTTAATCTTAAGAAAAAGCTTACTAAATGAAGTGTACTTCACACCATCTGAGTCAACTTTTTTTAAGCGCTGAGAAAATCTCCAACAAGTGGTTTTCGGATATTTCTCTACGAATTTTTTTGTTTCAATAAGGCTTTTAACAAATAACCTTCTATAAAACTGTAAATCTTCAGAGTCTGAATATAAAGCCTCTGTTATCCTATAAGCTTCATATAAATAGTTTTCAATAACATCAAGCTCATCGTCGTTTAGGTTATCATAAAAACTCATTAAGTTTTTGCTCTGCACTGACTCTAATGCAGGAAAAGCAATTTGTGTTAAGTGTTCTTCTTCAATTGAAATTTTAACCTTCTCAGTCGGAAACATTGTTAAAATTGATGAAAACCCACAGCCAATTGCATCCCCTAACTCATTAAAACTTTTCTCAAATGACTGAGTTAGGTCTGAATTACTTCTATTTCTGTCTTTATCACTTCCACTTGTTGCTGACATTATTAGTAGCTCTGCTGGACCACACGAAATTATTGTTATTGTTGACAGTGAAAGAATTGATAGCTTAATTAGGTTTTTTATCATTTTACGTCCTTAATAATCACATCTAGATTTATAAATTATATTCCTAACAGTTTGTGTTACTACAAATTTTAGACCAACCCGTGCTCTATTTAAAGAGTAAACCAGTAAAGTATAGTGTAAACCTAATGGACAATATGACACTTTTAGTTGTATTTTTCTAACTCTAAAAGTTATTTTAAAAATATTCTTTAAACTTAATACTTGATCTTATTTTTACTTAAAAACTCCCTAATATCTTCTATAGACGAACCAGGATGAATAACTAACTCTGTAACACTACCATATTTCTCAATAAGAACTTTAGTATCTATAATTTTAGAAAATGGATACTTATCAATTATAATCTTATTCACTTTTTGAGACTGAAAGTGATCTTTAATACCACTGTCTTCACTTTTAAACTCAGCATAAAGATCAGATAATAAAATGTGAGTTGTGTCTATATTATGACTACTAATCTTAATTTCAACTTTAACTTTATATAAAAAATGACGTTCGATCTTCCTAGAGATAATTTCACTTTCCTCTATCCTACTATCGAAACTAATAGTACTTGCTTGTTGTTTAAATTCATCGAAACTTAGATTTAAAAAATGATTAATAAAATTATATTTATTTGCAACAGAAATAAACTCTTTTCCTGCTGATTCACTTACTCTGATTCCAGCAAGAACTTCTTCTTTAGATTGCCTATCGGTGCAAAGTAGACCAGAGCCTGAGTCACCTTTAGCAAACTTCTGTGATTTAGATGTGTAATAATAAGGTAAACTATCTTTTTCAGAGTTACTTGAAAAGCATGATTCACTTGTAACTAAATCACATCTGAAGATTTTTACTTCTGGTTTTGATTTTTCTATGGACACATTACTTTTGTAACAACCCTCACCAGTAAGAGAGTTACAATTGTGAGGTGAAAAACCTAATGAGCGACATGAACTTTCTTTATAATCGGCCTTTGGGTTATTATTAAGAGTTGGGTAAGCTTGGAAGTTAACCTTATCTGTATAAACTAATGCTATATCATTATAGGGTAAACTGAAATTAAAGCCCGTTTCTATGCGCGATGGTTTGTTAAGATTTTCTGGGTCAAAATTTACTGTCTTTACACGGTCAACCTTATAATATGGGTGGACTGCAACAGCTTGAACCTTATTAATGCTATTTTTACAACTGACATAGTAATGCACTCCATCTCCAAATTTATGTCCATATGAGAGAATGTTAAAGCAATGGGCTGCCGTTAAAAAAATATTTTCATTTAAGTAAGTCCCAGAGCATACCGAGAGATTTTTTTTTAACTTTAGATCATACTTCATCAATTGGCATTGGTATTCTGGGGCTTCACTCGGAAGCTCGTTACCAATAAATATTGACCAAGAAGCTTGGCTGTATAAAAAAATTATTAGAACTGTTAAGTACTTCATTGCATCCTTTGCTAATTTTTTTTGAGGATATGTAAAATATGTAAAATGCAATAAATATACTCGCTAAAGAGCGCTCAGATACAAACCAAAGGCATTTTGTAATGTATTAATCTTGGATATGACAATATACGCCTAAAAAGAGCTCATTTTAGGTGGATTAATTAAAACCAAATTAATAGTAACCATCCACTGGGGCATCAAATCAGACATAAACCACTAAGAAGGAAACTTTTCAGCAATAGTCGCTTGTCGATGAGAGAAAATTTTCTTTATATCACTTTTAACAAAACTAGAGGCCACTAAATGACCTAAGCAACCAAATGGCAGCCTGTAGATAACTTGATCATCCATAAGTGTACCACCCTTCACTTCAGCAAATGCATGGGTATGGTGCCACTTACTATATGGTCCCTTTTCTTGGTTATCAACAAAGACAAATGGAGGATTCCATTTTGCAATTAATGTTTTCCATTTAGCTGGCACGCCATGAATCTTCAGTTTATAATCTATAATAGTCCCTTTACCAATTTTAGCAGTGGACATTTTAACAATATTAAATTCAAGCTCTTTTGGAGTGATCTCTTCTAAGTTTTTTTCATCAGCAAAAAACTCAAAAACCTCTTCAATAGGATGATTCAACCAAATCTGCTCTTTAAATAACTGATCAGTTGTTTTTTTTTTCCAAGAGTAAATTGAGTTCATACAGTCTTCAATATCAGAGTGTTTAAATTCAAAATTATTATCTTGTAGTTTCTTGGGAACAACCTTTTGACTTTGCAATGCCAAAACAGCTTTTTCTCCCAAGCCAATTTTTAATGCCATTTTAGGGACAGGAAAAAGAGCTGGCACTTTCAAAGCTTTAGCAAAGGCCTTAGTCCATTTTTTATTCTGAGCAGGCTCAGGTGATACAGCGTTAACAGGGCCCTCAATGTTTTTATTTTCTATACTAAAAATGATTGAATTTACTAAATCATCAATATGTATCCAACTCATCCATTGGTTCCCACTGGCAATTTTTCCACCCACCCCTTTAGAAAAAATTGGTTCCATTTCTGATAAAAAACCACCTTCACCAGCCATCACTAAACCTATACGAATGTGGACGAGGCGAGCTTTACTATTTATTTTTTTAGATGCCAGTTCCCAGTCTCGACAAACTTCAGCTAAAAAGCCAACACCTGCTCCATCAGTTTCAACAAAAGCATCATCACTTTTAGATTCACCATAAAAACCAATGGCTGATGCAGCAATAAAAACTTCTGGTTCTAAAGAATTTTCCAATAAAAACCTTACTAATAAACGTGTCTTTTCCACTCTTGAATTATATATTCTTTCTTTTTTACTCTTTGTCCAACGCCCTTCACCAATAGACTCCCCTGATAAATGAATAACAGCATCAATCTTGTCAACTTTAATACTTTTAGCACTAAAAGTCTTAATATTACGCCAAGAAATATAGTTACAAGGAAAGTAAAAATTATTTCTAAATTTCTTTTCCTCACTTCTCCCTACCACAGTTAGGTCATGTCCTAGTTCTAATAATTTCTGACAAACTTTTTTGCCAACTAAACCAGTGGCTCCAGTCACTAAAATATGCATAATACCTTCAAGGGTTAAATTTTCTTTTCGTTACTATACACTCTAATTTTAAATTATACAATTTTATCTAGAGTGGGACCTGTGATCATTATAACAGCTGGCCGGGGTGGATCACCTTGCTTAAGAGAGTTCCAATTACTACTCAAGGATTTCATACTTTTGCTCTTTTCTCCTGGGTGCTGAACAGATAAAAATAAAGTTTTGTAGTCCTCAGAGAAACAAGGCCCCGTAAACTCTGCCTCATTTGGGGCAGAGGCTATTTGGAACACCTGCCCTGCATCCTCACCACTTAATGGAATATAAAAAAGCCCATTATTTTTAAATTCTTTATAAGGCCCCTTTCCTATGGCTTTGCCAGTTATGTCACTAGTCAGCCAAAGGTTCCCACTTTTATCAAAAATCATATTATCCGGACAACTAAAGCCACTACTTACACCACCCAACAAAAAGGTTTCAGACTTAAAAGTCATAGACAAATAATCATTATCCTTTTCAATAATTTTTAAAATAGAACCGTGGTAATTGCCTTTCTTTTTATTGTTTGTTAGGGCAATAAAAATTTCACCTGTCTTAGGGTTTATTTCAATATCTTCTGGACGATCAAGAGGGGTCGCTCCCAATAACTTAGCTGCATCTCTAGCTCTTATTAGCACCTCTTGCTGGCTTTTAAAGTTTATTTTAAGCAGTTCATTTTTCTTATAAGATAGAGAAAGCCATTTTCCGGAATTAGTATCAGCAACAAATAGTTCACCCTCAACTAGGCTGCCTTTCTTCTTAGGTATAAACTTATACACAAATTGGTTTGCAGCATCGTCAGCCATATAAACCACGGTCCTACCATCAGCGGCTACAACTGGTGTCGCCCCTTCATGACAAAATCGCCCCATAGAAACTAATTTCCTAGCCTCTTTAGTTACAGGATTATACTCAACCACCCAGCCATAGTGCTCTGGTAGTCTTGGCTCACTGGCCTCCCAGCTTGCTTTACTAGGCAAACTGCTTTTAAATAATCTTTGCCCTTTAAAATATGCCGATTGCCCATAAACATTATAGTAATTTTCTTCACAAGTTAAAAAAGTTCCCCATGCAGTTCTTCCTCCAGCGCAGTTGGTTACTGTCCCTATAGCCGTTTCACTACCAAAAATTTTTTGCTTCGGTGCAAACGGAATCTTACTATGAGCATCCAAACGATTATTAATAGTATGGTTAACTACAACTTCCCAACTGCTATTTTCATTCTTTCTAGAAATTTTAAATGCGCTACCACCCACATTATCTTTTTCTAGATCAATTTGTTCTTTACTTTTACTCTTTCCGTCTTTACCAGAATAGCCACTTACAAACAGAGGAGTGACTGACTCATGATTCACCCACATAATTGCATTATTTTTATCTATATTAATAATACTAATAAAATCATTATTAAAACCAAATTTTTTCTTAGCTGTTAGAGACTCATTCCATGAAATTAATTTTTTATAACTTAAGCCTTCAGCTAATATAACATTGTCTGTGCTTGTTGGATTGATAGAACTAAATGTGTTTGGTTTTTTTTGATGATTAGAACATGAGCTGGATGTAGTCATAACACTCATTGCACCCATAAACTTTAAAAAATCTCTTCTATTACTCACTAAAACCTCACTAGTAGCGTAGTAATAAAATGATAACCATTTTTTTTTAATTATTAAAGCGATAATATATATGAATTTAATTAGAACTTATGAAGCGTCCTTTTATAGAAGAAGAATAGACTTCTTCCCCCTCTCCCTAGCAAATACAGATCCCCCGAAATATATTTGCTCAAATGTCCGACCATAGACCTTTCCTGCTCATTTAAATAATAAGGTATGCACCTAACAATAGCCAGCATTATGCTAGACAATTAAACAGGTTTCCTGTCAAAAACCACCATACCTTTGACAGACTTACCCACTATTAACAAAATAAAGTATGTCTGAAGCCAAAACCAAAGATCAAACTTATTGGGTGTTATTAGACGCAGCCATTGAACTTGATATTAAAAAAGGTCACTTAAAATGGACGCTCAGTGACCTTTCTAGAAAAAGTGACATTACCAGATCACTAATTTATTACTACTTCGGCAAAGACAAGCAAGACATCCTAAAAGAGGCAATAAAGCTAATCGGCGAAGAATTAATTGGACTCAACGAAAAGCGAATGGAACTGTGGAAGAAAGGGCAATTTGCTGAATCCATGAAAGAAGCCAGACAATTTTATGAAAACGCACCTTATCTTCCATTATTTATTATGGAAAATAGAAACAAACAAAATGAAATTGGAGAGGCATTACGCTCCATTGAACTTGGTTTTGTAAACAAACTAAAGGCATTTTTTACGAACTGTGATGAAACACAAATCACTAGTATATTTGCAATTTACTGGGGCCTTGCCTACTCGCCAAGAATCTCTGATGCCAGCATCAACCAAGTTGTACAGCTAATGATTACTAACTTCCGCTAACCTATAGTAATCCATAAATAAAAAAGCACTATAACTTCTTATAGTGCTTTTTATATCTAAGATTTTAATAATTACTAAGGCTTAACTAAAACCATTTGATCATCAGTGAGTGTTCTACTGAAGTTAAATTTATTGTTTGGCATAAATAAAACTAACGGGTTTCTTTTAGCAGACTCTGTAATTGAAATCTTAGTTAGTGCAGCACCATCTTTAGCAACTTCAATACTATTAGGAAGATTCTCATATGAAACTTTTTTAGACTTAAGGTTCATATAATACCAAGAGTCAGTTCCACCTATCAAAGTGTCAGTCTCTTCAACATCACCGCCATAAACATTAGAAATAGAAACTCTAACAGCTGTTTTCGGGTTTACTGTTAATAACTCCGTATCCACTTCAACAATATTTAATGTCGAATGATGGAATGGTTTAGCTTCTAAGCTAGAAACAACAGCTTCTGTTAAATCTAAGTTAATTCCAGCAGCTGAAGGGTTTTCAATATTATCCTTCATATTTTTAGCAATCAGCTCTTCTCGTTTTTTATTATCAATTAATAAACTTGCATAAGTAGTACCACTAGAAGACACCGGCATTCTATCTAAGCGGCCAGACAGCATTAAGTAGTCCACTTCTCCGTCTAAGTCAGTATCAAACTCAACACTTACAACACACTGATGCCAGTCTGTCAGTGGGTTAAATAACTTTATACCAAGCTGTAAAGTATCAACTAAATTAGTGGCCTCTACCTGCTTACCATCAACCTCAATTTGACTCTTAACCTCTTTAGCCTGGTATCTAAATCCCACTGCCTGTAAGTCACAAGTACTTAACTTAGTGATTGTATGTTCAGGTTTACGCTCATCTAAAGACAATAGGTTAAATGGGTAAACATCACCTGCAAATTGACTGTTGTTCATTAAAAGCAATGAAGCCTTTGGTTTATCCTTGTCTAAAACAGAATTAAAATCAAAAGAAGATACTGAAATGCTAGAGGCCTGATTAATTACAGCTAAAACAGGGACTCTACTTATTTTAACATCTCCACTCATAAAATTAATAAAACCATTAAGTTCAAACTTTTCTTTTTCATCAGCAATAATTGTGAACTTCACTTTAACTTCTTCAGAACTCATTGGTGCAATACTAATATTTTTAGGTAAACCTGAAGCAATTAACTTTGAGTTTCCTTCATACACAGGAACCACATTCACCAACTCATCAGTTACATTTTTTACCTCAAAAGTTTTTGTCATCGTCTTTTTCTTAACAATAGCATGCTCACCTAAAGATAAAGACACTGGATGGAACGCTAATTTAGAATTGATTGCCCCAAGAGTATCAACCATTCCAGTTCCCTGCCTAGATAATGGATATACTGAGTACTCAGACTCTTCCTTACCTTTTTTATCAAAGTACATATTAACCGCTGAGCTCATCACCATAGACTTTAAGTCTCTTGCAGGGAGGTTCTTGTGCTTTTGCTTCATTAGAGCCATTACACCAGCAATATGAGGTGCAGACATGGAAGTACCACCAAGGCGCTCCGCTTTGTCACCCGTACCAGCAGCAGCAGATATCACTTGCTGCCCTGGAGCAGTTATTTCAGGCTTTAAATGGGAGTCTAAAGATCTCGGCCCCTTTGAAGAAAAGCCAGTAACAGTCCCAATAACCCATGGAAATTCAAAAGTTTCACTGGTCGTAAAGTTAGCAATAACATCTTCTTTTTTCATTAAGGCTTTAAGCTGATCACCAGTTACCTTAGTAATCATTCCACCAACAATTTTAAATTTAAATTCTGGGTCTCCGCCCCCCATAATAATGGGTTCACCTTCTCTGTTATTTGCGATTACAACAGCAATTGCACCAGCTTTTTGTGCTCTTTTAAATTTATCTGAAAAAGAAACAACTCCTCTATCAATTAAAGCCACATTCCCTTTTAACTTTTTATTTAACTCTTCAGGAAAGTCTTCTTTAGCATCCCCAGCATAAACCAACTTTCCACTAATTTTTTTTCCTTCTGTATTGGCATCATTGATCTTCACAGAAAATGATGGCTCAAAAGCTCTCACTTTAATATCTTCATCTAAAGCTTTAGATGAAAAAACCACTGAGTCAGACTTCCAGTTATGTTCCATATCATCAATACCAGCAGCCACTGATAGGGCGTCATTTGATGAACCCGGAGATCCAGTAATATACTTCACATCTCCAGAGTTTCCAGCAGAAGCCACAATGACAGTTCCAAACTCAACTAAATTAGTAATTGCATAATTATAAAACTGATGGGGCGTACCATAGCCACTACCTAAAGATAAATTTAGTACATCCAAGCTATCACTTAAATCAAAATCATTATTCGGGTCTACTGCATATTCAAAGGCAGCCAAAACAACAGAATCTGAAGTACTTCCAGACTCATCACCAAACACCTTTAAGGCATATAAGCTCGCTTCTGGGGCAACACCTGAGTAAGTATTAACATTATCACCAATACCTGCAACTGTTCCAGCAACATGGCTTCCATGTCCACCATAGTCTATTGGGTTAACATCTGGCTTTGGGATATACTCTTTAAAGTAAATACTTGAAGTTGAAAATTCCTTTCCTACCAAATCTATACCACCAACAACTTTTTCATTAGGGAAAAAGTCAGTGGCTTTAAACGGATCAATAGCCTTATAGTCTTCAACAGAACCATTGCCACCTAACATTTTATGAGTGTAATCAATACCAGTATCAATGATACCAACTGTAATTCCCTTACCATCCACAGGCACTTCAACAGAAACAGTTTCACCGTCTTTATTAATTACATTCTCAATCACTGTAACATTCTTATGAACATTAGTAGCATTAATATAAGCCACTGAGTTTTTAGTTTTAATTTTCTCTGCAAATCGACCGAATTTATTACCCTTAACTAACTTGGGACGATCAAATCTTTGATCTGACTCGTATGACAATACACCACTAATTCTTTCAATATCACCTGCAACTTCAATTGGAGCCACTATTGTTAAGCCATTCATAACTCGCTTATACGTGTATAAAACCTGAATCTCAGAAGAGATACCATTTAACTTCTCAATTAACTGCTCTTGCTCTTTATTAATTCTTTCAAGTAAATCTTTATCGATGATCATCTTACCATCAACTTCAATCAACTTTTCTAAAAGTGCAGGTTCTTTTAATTGCAACATGGCAATAAATTTTGGGTAAGTCTCTTGAAAGCTAAGCTCTTGATTTAAAAACTGAGAACCTACAATGCTTTGCTTTGTTTCTTGGCTTTCTTTACCAGAACAGCTGACCAAAAATAGTGCTACAACTAAAAATAAATACTTCATACTCCCCCCAGAATAAATGGATCACACGAGTGCGATTTGTAATGCTTATATATAGTAAATTTTACCCATATCTGTAAAATTAATAAAACTTACTAATCGCTTAAGCAAAACTACTGACTGACAACCTCAACTCTGATCAGATTTACCTGAACAGCAAGCGTGTAAGTTTATTTAATAAAAAAACTTAAATTAGCTTAAATTTAAAGTTTAATTCTGTAGTCATCTATTCTTAAGGGCTCTTCAATATAAGATTTTTATAGCTTTAATTTTTAGAATAAATAAGGACTCGCAATAAAGCCCCAGATGACTTTATTGCGTAAATTAATTTCATTAAGTTTGGGAATTAATTATTGTGGTTGCTATTATTCCCCATAACAGGAAAATGTTTTACTACCGTTTTTATGGCAACTGCTCTTTGTACCTTCCGTACAACAGGATGATAAAACAAAGGCTAAAGCTACTAATGTAATAATTTTTAATTTCATGTTTAAACCTTCAAATAATCTTTTAACTTTAAGCATGTACTATCTAAGGTTAAAAGGCATTGGTACTGGTAGCTTTAAGGTTAGCAAGTAAGCCGTTGACTTATTACTGCCGTTGATTTTTGTTCCACTTGCATATTCTTTTAAACTTCTAATTTGATACTCTAAACCAATTTTTAAACTTGAATGTGCTTTAATTGAAATCCCAGCGTTATAACCATGCCCTTCAACATCTGTTTCACTATTATTACCCACATTTTCAAACTCAGATTCATATTTAAATATATATGAGCCATAAACTCTTATGTGCGGAGATAACCTATAGCCTATAAATGCACCTAAATCTTTCTGCTCATAGTCACCATCTAATGCTCCACCAACAAATTCTCTGTCAAAATCACCTGTTCCCTGCCCATAATCTACACCAATGATAAAACCACGAGCAGTTTCAATCCCAAGTCTAGCACCAACATACATGCTATTAATATCTCCATCCGTAAAATTATCTCCTTTTACTTTACCAATAAAATAGCCAGCATAAGGCTCAATATAAAATGGGTTATTACTACTTCTACGTCCATAAGCTTCTGCATTTATTGAGTAAAGAAGCGATGAAATCATTAATACGGAGCAAATTGTTAAGATAGTGTTTTTCATAATTAACCTCATTATATTAGTTTAGTTTTGAGGTTATTATTAAATACTTTTCTATCAATGTTTAGAATTAAACACTGGATACTAGTAAAAGGTCTATAATGCGTAAAAAAAGGCTAATTATAAATAATTAGCCTTACTAAACTTTATCTATTTTTATCTTGGATTAATTAATTTTTACAAACCTTTTGTTCTTTTTTGTTCTATATTCGATTTCGTTATTAATTTGAGAAATCTCTAAGCCTGGTTCTTTAATTAGTGAAACAATATGACTGCCGTTGCTTCTCCAAAAACTTGCTGATTCTGATAAATCATAAAATCCACCAACATTTTTATTCATATATATGGCTTCAGTTGGTCGCCCAGCAAAATTCATT
>CALLBC010000163.1 GCA_938001965.1 uncultured Bdellovibrionales bacterium
GTAACAAAGAGAAGTTTGGCATCACAGGAAACAACTCACGGTAAATATAGCTGTTCATTGCTAGGGGATTATCGCCTGGTTTCTGAGTGGTTAGCCCTCACATGTAATGACAGTGCCAACTATACAGTTAATGTTGTTTACTCAAATCAATTTTTAGTGTGTTGTAAGAAATAAAATTATTTTTCACTAGAACTTATTTGTGTTCTTAAGAGTTCAATTATCAATAAGCCGCTACATTTTTCTTTGGAAAGATAAAAGCGGCTTTTTTCCTGTACCCATAACTTAAAGAGTTTTAACTAAAAATTAGTTAAAACTCATTTCTTTACAATCAGAGCTAATAATACAGCCACCTTCAGTGGCTTTTTGCACATCTTCAGGGTTTAAGCCTGGGGCCACTTCAATAATTTCAAATTTATTATTGGCAATATTTAACACACCCATGTCAGTAACCACTTTATTAATACAGTTTATGCCTGTGAGTGGTAAGTTACATTTAGTTAAAAGTTTTGAATCACCTTTTTTATTTGTGTGTTTCATGGCAACTATAACTTTTTGAGCACCAGCCACTAAATCCATAGCTCCGCCCATGCCTTTGATCATTTTTCCAGGGATCATCCAGTTAGCAATACTTCCAGTAATATCCACTTGCATGGCTCCTAACACTGTTAAGTTAACATGCCCGCCACGGATCATGGCAAAGCTTTCTGCGGATGAAAAAAACACAGAGCCTGGCACAGTTGATATAGTTTGTTTGCCGGCATTAATTAAATCTGCGTCTACATTTTCTTTAGTTGGGAATGGGCCCATGCCTAATAAACCATTTTCACTTTGTAAAACCACATCAAAAGAGGGGTCAATAAAGTTGGCCACAAGGGTAGGGATACCAATGCCTAAGTTTACATAAAATCCACTTTCCACTTCTTGCGAAATTCTCTGAGCAATTTGATTTCTGTCTAAAGCCATTTGTTATCCCTCGCTCAATGTCAGTTGTTCGATGCGTTTTTCATAGTTTGTGCCTTGGAAAATTCTTTGTACATAAATTCCAGGTGTGTGGATTTCGTCAGGGTTTAATTCACCAGGCTCCACTAAATGCTCAACTTCAGCCACTGTTATTTTTCCTGCAGTGGCAACCATTGGGTTAAAGTTACGAGCAGTTTTTTTATAAATTAGATTGCCTTTAGTATCGCCTTTCCAAGCTTTCACAAAAGCAAAGTCACCTTTAATGGCCTTTTCTAAAACATATTTTCTGCCATCAAATTCACGCTCTTCTTTGCCTTCAGCCACAGTGGTTCCAACTCCAGTTGGCGTGTAAAAGGCGGGAATTCCAGCGCCACCAGCGCGTAGTCTTTCTGAGAGTGTGCCTTGTGGAGCAAACTCAATATCTAGATCGCCATCTAAGTATTGCTTTTCAAATAATGCGTTTTCACCTACGTAACTTGAAACCATTTTAATGATTTGACGGCTTTGTAAAAGTAAACCTAAACCAAAATCATCAACGCCTGCATTATTAGATACACAGGTTAAGTTTTTAACTCCTAACTCTTTAATGGCGGCAATTGAGTTTTCTGGAATTCCACATAACCCAAAGCCTCCCAATAAAAGAGTCATATTACTTTCTAAGCCTTCAATGGCCTCAGCGGCATTTTTTACAACCTTTCCCATTTAAACCCTCTCAATAATAACGGCTACAGCTTCACCACCACCGATGCATAAACTGGCTAGTCCATACTTTTTGTCGTGAGTGTGAAGGGCGTGAGTTAATGTTGTAAATATTCTTGCGCCACTAGCACCAATTGGGTGACCAAGAGCAACAGCACCACCATTAACATTTACTTTGTCATGAGCAATTTTTAAATCCTTCATGGCAGCCATAGTAACAACACTGAAGGCCTCATTGATTTCCCAAAGGTCAATGTCATTAGCAGAAAGGCCAGCTTGTGCTAGAGCCTTTTTCATTGCTCCCACTGGGGCTGTAGTAAACCATTTAGGGTCATGGGCAAAAGTGGCATGAGTTACAATTTTAGCTAAGGGCTGCATGCCTAACTCTTTAATTTTATCTTCGTTGGATAATAGTAAGGCCGAACCACCGTCATTGATTTTACTGGCGTTGGCAGCAGTGATAGTACCATCTTTTTCAAAAGCAGCACGTAACTTTGGAACTTTATCAAACTTAGCTTTAGTAGGCTCTTCATCAACACTCACTGTAATGTCACCTTTACGGTTAGGAACAATAGTATCTACTAGCTCATTAGCAAATAAGTTTTTTTCCTGTGCTGATTGAGCGCGTTTGTAACTTTCAATGGCAAAAGCATCTTGCTCTTCGCGGCTTGCTTTATATTCTTTAACACAAAGTTCGGCGGCGACACCCATATGAAAATTATTATAAGGATCCCAAAGGCCATCAACAATCATGGAGTCTTTAATTTCAGTATTACCCATTCTGTAACCACCACGGGATTTTGGTAATAAGTGGGGAGCTAAACTCATATTTTCTTGTCCGCCGGCAATGGCAACATTAGTATTGCCAAGCTTAATGCTATCTGAGGCCAACATGACAGCCTTCAGCCCTGAGCCACAAACTTTATTTATTGTCATGCAAGGAACAGAATTTGATAAACCAGCAGATAGGGCCGCTTGTCTAGCAGGGGCTTGTCCAATGCCTGCGGTCAGAACATTACCCATGATGCATTCATCAATATGGGAAGCATCAATTTTAGCGGCTGCAATTGCACCGCGAATAGCTGTGGCTCCAAGCTCAGGAGCTGGAACAGTGCTTAAGCTGCCTAAAAATGAACCAATTGGAGTTCTATTTGCGCTAATAATAAATGTATCTTTCATATTGAACCTCGGTAGTTAAGAGTTAATGAGAGTTTTAACAACATCCCATTGATATGATCAGTTGGAATTTCAGATATATGTACTATTAAGTCAAGAATATTAGCCTGTTATGGGGTGAGCTATGTGGTGAAATCAACTGTCTTTGTTCTTGACCAACCCACTGAAATGCTACATTGTTGCTGACATGGCTAAAAAGAAGAAAAAATCGAAAAAAAAGACAGTTGAAAAAGCAGCTAAAAAGCCTGCTAAGAAAAAAACAGTTAAAAAGAAGGCTAAGAAAAAAGTAGCTAAAAAAAAGGCTGTTAAAAAGAAAGCTAAGAAAAAAGTAGTCAAAAAGAAGGTTGCTAAAAAGAAAGCTAAGAAAAAAAGTATTTCTAAGTCTGTTGTTGCAAAATTAAAAAAAGCTACAGCAAAAATCACTGGTAAAAAAGAAGAGAAGGCTAAAGCCAAAAAGATTAAAGTTGAAGTTAAAGAGGTTGAACCTATAGAAGAGGTTGATCCTGATGACTTAGGTTTTGAAGAAGAAATTATTTTAACCGATGCTGAAGGGCGCCGTTATTGCAAAGTGCCTAACTGTGATCAGGTCGGCTTAGTTGAAGGCTACTGTCGATATCATTACTTATTTCACTGGAAACGTATTCAAATACGTAAGAAAATCATATCAGAAGGGAAGCTAGACAAGTATATCGAAGAGTTAACAGCAAAATTCCCGTTAAAGTTTATTGATGTATTACGTAAAGACCTTAAGTCTGAAAAAGACTTTATGATGGCCATTCGTGAATTAGAAATTGATGAAAATATGACTGAAGACAACGCCGACACAGAAGCGGATGATCAGAACTTAATTAATGAGATGCGTGGAACTACAGGAAATGAAGGGATGCGTAGTTCGGATGATGATTATTAATTCATAATTTTTTTAGGAATTTTAAATTAAAAAAAAGCACCTTTTAGCAGGTGCTTTTTTTATATAAACTTAAAATGTATAGTTGCCAACAGCAGTGGCATAATTAGCAGCAGATATTGTCGTTACATTATCTTGCTCATGGTGAACAGCTTTCATCTTGTGACCAAGATTAACATCTAATTTAAAGATGTCTCTTAGCTCTGTTTGGGCTGATTCAATAAATAAATCAACAAGCTTGATTTTGTCTTCGTGAGACACATTGTATTCACTAAGCATTGTCTTTAATATCTTTAGTGAAGGTAAGCACTGTCCTCTTTCAATATTTGAAATATATTGTGGAGAGTTCACATCGCAGAGCTTAGATATTTTGGCTTGGCTTAATCCTGATTTTTGTCTTAATTGACTAAGGATTTGTCCTAAGTTTTTTGGGTCTAGTCTGAACTTCATTGTCGCTCCTTGCTCTATACTTTGTTAAGTATTGGTATAAAGCCTATAAACTAGAGACGTCTAAAAATGCTAAATGGTCACAATTTAGTAAATAATTATTCTTAATGAGGGTGTTTTTTTTAATTATTAATTAAAATTAAGCACTTACAGTGCCTTATTTATCATCAATTCCCATGAGTTTTTTCATTGTTTCCACATCAGACTTAGAATCTTCACCCTGAACTAGACCATCTTCTGTGGTTCCGAGAAGCTTATCGGCCTCAGATTCAAGCTTACTATTGTCTGTTGAATGCTTAAGGTAGACCTCTTTATTTTCCACATCGTATTTATGCCATTCCTGCGGAAATTCTGTAGTTTGATCGCTTAAAAACTCAGCTAACATTGAGCCTACGCAGTCGATGGCAATATGAACTAGAGCCATTACATTGTCTTTGGATTTGTTATAGGCCATAGAGGCCTCAAAATTATCCTGCCTTATTCTGTCTGGAGTATTGACCCCCACTCTAAGGACCACTTCCTCAGAGTATATTCTACCTTCGGTGATAATGGTTGATGGGCCTAATTGCTTTTTAAAGTTCTCAGTGAAGATATCTTTAATTTGCACCAAAAGCTCATCTGGCAATGAGGACCATTTTTTTGAATTTTCTAACCTTGGAATCATAATGATATGGCTATAGCACAAAATAACTGCACAATGGCATAGTAATGCAGCGCAATAGCCAGTTATTAGTTGAGACCCCTGAAAGGGAAGATTATAGCTAATAAATAACTCTAAGCAGGACTTGGTCAATGAAAGAAAAACATACAGTGGAAGACGTAAAAAATAAATCAGTCTATGTATCCACCTATGGCTGCCAAATGAATATTAATGATAGTGAAAGAATGTACTCACTTCTTGAGATGGCGAACTACACTCCAGTATCCACCCCAGATCAAGCCTCATTAATAATTATTAATTCATGCAGTGTTAGAGAAAAGCCTGTGCATAAGGTGCATTCTGAAGTGGGGCGCTACAGAAAGTTAAAACAGAAAAATCCAAATTTAAAAATTGGTGTGGCCGGTTGTGTGGCTCAGCAAGAAAAGAAAAAGCTTTTTAAAGATGTCCCTAACTTAGATTTTGTTTTTGGACCTGACAATATTGATGAGTTGCCTTCTTTAGTTTCCAGACTAGAGCAAGGCGATGAAAAGTTTGTTTCTGCAAGATTTGATCACCAAAAGCCTTATCAAATAGAAACTTTAATTCGTAACCCTGGTGTGGCTTCTTTTGTTAATATAACTAAAGGCTGTGATAATTTTTGCACATTCTGTGTTGTCCCTTTTACTAGAGGTCGTGAAAGAAGCAGAAATTTAAAAGCTTTAATAACTGATATTAATGCGCTCACTAAAAGGGGAGTAAAAGAAATCACTTTGCTTGGGCAAAATGTAAACTCTTATAAGTCGGACTGTGGAGTTGGTTTCTCTGGGCTATTAAAAGCTGTTGCTGAGGACACTAATGTTGAAAGGATTCGCTATACCACAAGTCATCCTAAGGACTTTGACCGTGAGCTTGCTGAAGTTATGCAAAAGTACCGTGAAAAAATTTGTGATTATGTGCATTTGCCAGTTCAATCTGGGAATAGTGAAGTTTTAGAGCGAATGAACCGTGGCTATACGAGAGAAGAGTTTATCGATAAAGCCCTAATGATTAAAGAGTGTATTCCTGGAGTGAGCTTTTCTTCAGACATTATCGTAGGTTTTCCTGGTGAAACTGAAAAACAATTTGAAGACACCTTAACTCTTTTAGATGAAGTACAATTTGATAGTATTTACGCTTATAAATACAGTGCAAGGCCTTTTACAAAGGCTGCAAAATTTGAAGATCAACTCACTGAAAAAGAAAAAACAGCTAGGCTACATAAATTATTTGATTACCATAATGTGATTGCCACTCGCTTAAGCCGTAAGTTTGTTGGCACAACTTTGAAAGTACTCATTGAAACATTTGATGAGAAAACGGGCCGTGTCATGGGGCGCTCATCACAAAATAAGGTTGTTCATTGTGTGGGTGATAAAAAGCTAATAGGGCAAACTGTGGATGTAAAAGTTATCCAAGCTTTTGCTCAAACTTTAAGAGGGGAGCTAGTATCGCAAAAACTATAGATTTAAAAAGCATTGCAGGAAGTGATAGCCACTGGGTTGAATTATTCCCGGCGGGTGTGAGTATTGAGGCCGCAGAATTTGCAAACCCTCATCGACCAGTTATGTTTTTTAAAGATAAAGAAAAAAAGTATGTGCTGCCAGTTTGGTTAAGTCCTGTAGAGGCGGGTATTGTGCTTAGTGAAAATAGCCAAAGAATGCCACAAACCTCTCCACATCATTTGACGGCTAAAATATTTGATCAGTTAGGGATAAGCTTAACTCATTGTGTGTTCACAGAGCTTAAAGGTCATTACCAATATGTAAACTTGCACTTTGAAGGTAATGAAAAAATTAAAATTATTGAAAGCCGTGCTGATCAATCCATATCAATGTGTATGAATGCAAAAGCTAAGTTTTATTGCAAAAAAAGCTTTATTCAAGAAAGTAAAGTGCTTGATGCCACCATGTTAGATTTGCCCGGCTACCAAGGGATGAAATCTAGAATTTCAGACAACTTAAAAAATAAATATTTGAACTAAGTATAGATCTATCGATCAAATATGAAGTTAAACCCACCTGAAAATTTAAAGTCGCTAATATTTTTATTAACTTCATGATGACCACTTTTTTTGTACATGTTTCCATAGTACATGATTGTATTATTAGCTTTAATATAAGTTCCTTTTAGAGCTATTGTTGATTTAAAGTTCATAAAACTAGTTTTAAATACTGCATAAAAAATAGTTTCACTGTTAACTTGTTCGCTCCAGAAATTGTCTGTGCTCCAATTAAACTTTTCTCCACTTAGTTTAACTTCTCCTTGACCTCTGGCTGGAACAGTTAGGGTCACTGACCTGTTAACTAGTTTGCCGTTAGGCATTGTATAAAATAGCTCTCCAGAAACCTCACTGGCAAAAGTTGATAAGCTAATTAATAGTGTGGATAAAAAAAGTAAAGTTTTCATAATTTCTCCCATAGTTTTTATCTAACATAACATCAGAATTTAAATTGTTCAAGAGTTCTTGAACAATTTAAAAGTTATCGAAAACCACGCCTGGACAGGCTTTCTTTATAGTTTTAAATAAATATGTAAATAATTCCTTAAGCCCTTAATAAAAATAGAACTTTTGACTTGCCATCCCGCGTAAAAAACCTTATAAAACTGTCTAAAAGGACTCCAAATTGATTCGTTCTTTAAACGGCAAAAATCCAATAATTCCAAACTCCAGTTTCATTGCGCCCAGCGCGGACATCATAGGTGATGTGCGATTGGGAGAAAACTCATCCATTTGGTATCAGTGTGTACTGAGGGGTGATGTTATGCCCATCACAATTGGTAATGATTCTAATATTCAAGATGGCACAATTATTCATGGCACTTGGAAGCAAGCCGAAGCTATTATTGGCAATAATGTAACAGTGGGGCATAAATGTGTTCTCCATGGTTGTAAGATTGATGACCTGGTTTTAGTGGGTATGGGCAGTGTGGTTATGGATAATGTACATGTTGAGAAAAACTGCTTTATTGGTGCAGGCTCAGTACTTACTCAAAATAAACATTTTCCTGAAGGCTCCCTAATTATGGGAAGTCCGGCCCGAGTAGTGAGGCCCTTAAAACAAAAAGAATTAGATTTTTTACCTCAGTCAGCTAAAAATTATATTGAATATAAATCTTGGTACGCCGAAGGCGCGAAAGAAAGGAGAAAGTAAAATGGCTATAATTGGTGATACTGCATTAACTTTTGATGATATTTTATTGGTGCCGAAGTATTCGGAAATAGTCCCATCACAGGTTTCTACTAAAACATTTTTTGCCCGAAACACTTATTTAAATATGCCCATTCTGTCGTCAGCTATGGACACAGTAACGGAAAGTAGAACAGCTATTGTAATGGCACAACTTGGTGGTTTAGGTATAATTCATAAAAACCTAACTATGGAGCACCAAGCCTTTGAAGTTGAAAAAGTTAAAAAATATGAAAGTGGTATGATCACAGACCCAATTACAATGCCTCCAACCACCTTGGTGAGTGAAGCCTTAGAGCTAATGAAAAAGTATTCCATTAGTGGTTTTCCAGTAACTGTGAATAAAAAGTTAGTTGGAATTTTAACAAACCGTGATTTACGTTTTGAAACTAATATTGATCAGCCCATTTCTGAGATCATGACTAAGGACAATTTAGTAACTGCTCAACTGGGTACAACACTTGAACAGGCAAAAAGCATTTTACAGGTAAACCGAATTGAAAAACTACCAGTAGTTGATGATAATGGAATTTTGAAAGGTTTGATTACTATTAAAGATATAATGAAATCGAAAAACTTCCCACAAGCCACTAAAGACTCGCAAGGTCGTTTATTTGTGGGAGCAGCCATTGGTGCTGATGAAGCTTCAAAAAAACGGGCTGAACTTTTAGTGCAAGCCGGGGTGGACGCTCTTGTTGTTGATACAGCTCATGGCCATTCTAAAAACGTTTTAGAAATGGTTAAGTATATTCGTGAACAATTTAAAGATGTGATTGTAATTGGTGGTAACGTGGTAACCGCTGAAGCTACGGAAGCTTTAATCGCTCACGGGGCAGATGTTGTAAAGGTGGGTGTTGGGCCAGGTAGTATTTGTACCACTCGAATTGTTACTGGGATTGGGATGCCACAAATCTCTGCCATTATTAAGTGTTCTGAAGCGGCTAAAAAATTTGGTAAAACAATTATTGCTGATGGTGGCATTAAATTCTCAGGTGATGTAACCAAAGCTCTGGCTTTAGGTGCTGGCACAGTGATGGTTGGTAGTTTGTTGGCAGGAAGTGAGGAAAGCCCTGGTGAAACAGTTTTATATCAAGGTCGTACATATAAAGTTTACCGTGGTATGGGAAGTATGGGAGCAATGAAAGATGGCTCCAAAGATAGATACTTCCAAGGTGATGTGGATGAAAGTGATAAGTTGGTGCCTGAGGGAATTGAGGGGCGAGTTCCATTAATTGGTAGTGCAAGTTCAATTTTACACCAGCTAGTGGGTGGTCTTCGCTCAGGAATGGGGTATATCGGGGCGGAAAATATTGAAGACTTACAAGAAAAGGCTGAGTTTATAAAAATTAGTCCGCAAGGATTAAAAGAGTCTCATGTTCATGATGTGAGTATCACCAAAGAAGCACCAAACTATAGAATGTAAGCTTAATTCGTCATCCAGAGGCTTTAGCCGAAGGATCTCTAGCATACGAAGAAGATTCTTCGCTTAGCTTCGAGAGTGACGGTCGTAAAGGGAATATATGTCAGAAAATAGAGATCAAATAGTAATTTTAGATTTTGGTTCGCAGTTAACTCAATTAATTGCTAGACGATTGCGCGAAATGGGTGTGTTTAGTGTTTTATTACCTTACTCTGCCGACCTTGATGTTATTAAGTCTTATAATCCTAAAGGTATAATTTTAAGTGGTGGACCAAGTTCTGTTCTTGAGAGTGACTCTCCCACAAGAGATGTAAAAGAGCTTTTGTCCATAGCTCCTCTTTTAGGGATCTGTTACGGCATGCAACTCATTTGCCATCAACTGGGTGGTAAAGTTTCTAAAGCCGATCTTCGCGAATATGGGCAAAACACAATCACTTGGAATGAAGAGTTACTAGCTGGTGTAAAAGAGCAAAGTGTTTGGATGAGTCATGGTGACTATATTGAAGACATACCCGCTGATTTTAAATTACTTGCTAGATCAGAGTCTAAGCATATTGCTGTTGTTTCTTCAGATAATATTTTATGTTTTCAATTTCATCCAGAAGTGAACCACACAGAGCGCGGCGAAGATCTATTAAAGCATTTTTGTTTTAATATGTGTAAGGCCACACCAAATTGGACGGCAGATGGTATAGTTGCTGACTTAAAAAATAAAATTAAGTTACAAGTTCCAGATGGAGCGCAAGTGTTATGTGCTCTCAGTGGTGGAGTTGACTCCACTGTTGTTGGTCATTTGTTAACCTCTGTTCTTGGTAAGGATAGAGTGAAGTGTGTATTTGTAAATAATGGTTTGCTTCGTAAAAATGAATTTGAACAGGTGCAAGAGTTATATAAAGAGCTAGATTTAAATGTAATGGCCGTAGATGCTACAAAAGAATTTTTGTCTGAGCTTTCTGGTGTTAGTGATCCTGAAACAAAACGAAAAATTATTGGTAAAGTATTTATTGATGTTTTTAAAAACAGCATTAAAGAATTAGGAGAAATTCACTTCTTAGCTCAAGGAACGCTTTACCCAGATGTTATTGAAAGTGTTTCTCCTCGTGGAGAAAGTGTAACTATTAAGTCTCATCACAATGTTGGTGGCCTACCTAAAGATTTAAACTTAAAGCTTGTGGAGCCCTTAAGGGAGCTTTTCAAAGATGAGGTGCGTAAGATTGGTGAGCATTTAGGCATACCGCGCAAGTTCCTGTGGAGGCACCCATTTCCAGGTCCTGGCTTGGCCATTAGGCTCATCGGCGAAATAAACGAGGCTGACTTAGACACACTAAGAGAAAGTGATCATATTTACATTAATGAGTTGAAAAATAACAATCTCTACGATGATATATGGCAGGCCTTTTGTGTGCTTTTGCCAGTGAGAACTGTTGGAGTGCAAGGGGATGCGAGATCCTACGAAAAAGTATTGGCAATTAGAGCTGTGACCTCAAAAGATGGTATGACAGCTGATTGGTTTGATTTTGACGGGAAGTTTATGCGTAAGCTTTCTAATCGTATCACAAATGAAGTAAAGGGCGTAAATAGAGTGGTTTATGATGTAACAAGTAAGCCACCTGGAACCATTGAATGGGAGTAATTTTTTAAATGAGTTTTGCCCACTTACATGTTCATTCCCAGTATTCATTACTGGAGTCTACAATACGTGCAAAGGATTTAATTGCATCCGCGGTGGCTGACAATATGCCAGCCGTAGCTTTAACGGATAAAGGCAATATGTTTGGTGCGGTTGAGTTTTACTTAGCCGGAAAAAAAGCAGGCATAAACCCTATAATGGGCTTAGAGGTTTTTTTAGCCCCTGAAGGACGATTTCATAAAGGCGGTAAAGATTTTATCCGTAAACACCCAAATACACGTTTAGTACTTCTTGCTAAAAACTTAAATGGATATAAAAATTTATGTAAAATTAGTTCCACTGGTTATCAAGAAGGTTTTTATTATAAACCTCGTGTCGACTATGAAACTCTAAAAAACTTTGGTGAAGATATAATTGCACTTTCCGGAAGTGTGATGGGAGATGTTGCATGGTCTCTTTTAAATCAAGGTAAAGACCAGGCTATAGAACGTGCACTTAATTTAAATTCTATTTTTAAAGATAACTTTTATTTAGAAATGAATAAAACATCAGTGCCTCAGTGGGATGAAATCAATCCATTTTTAATGGAACTTTCTAAAGATAAAAATATTCCATTGGTGGCTGCCAATGATGTGCATTACATGGACCCAAAAGATCAATTGGCTCAAGAGGTTTTAATTTGTATTGGTTCCAATAGAACCTTACACGATGAATATCGATTTAGGTTGGGTTCTGATCAGTTTTATTTTAAAAACACAAAGCAAATGCGTGAGCTGTTTAGTGATTGCCCCGAGGCTTGTGATAATACCTTAAAAATTGCTGAACAGTGCAAAGTTGAATTTAAGCTTGAGGACTCTGATGGCAAACCCATTTATCATTTACCATCTTACCCAACAAGGGAAGGTCGAAGCTTAAAAGAAGAGATGAAGCATACGGCTTTACAGGGGTTAGAGGCGCGGTTCTTAGAAGCCGAAAAAAGAAATGAACCCATTACTGATAAGCAAAAGTATTACGACCGCTTAGATTATGAGTTAAGTGTTATTGAAAAAATGGGCTTTAATGGTTATTTTTTAATTGTACAAGATTTCATTGCTTGGGCTAAGGAAAACTCTGTTCCTGTGGGGCCTGGTCGTGGATCTGGTGCGGGTTCACTAGTTGCCTATAGTTTATTGATTACCGATTTAGATCCAATGCCTTACAACTTGATCTTTGAGCGTTTCCTAAATCCAGAGCGTGTATCCATGCCCGATTTTGATATTGACTTTTGCCAAGAAAAGCGTGGTTCAGTGATTGACTATGTGACTGAAAAGTATGGGCAAGCCAGTGTGTCTCAAATTATTACCTACGGAAAGTTACAAGCAAGGGCTGCCATTCGTGATGTGGGTCGTGTGTTAGGAATGACCTATGCCGATGTGGATGTGGTGGCCAAGCTTATCCCTGATAAGTTGGGTATTAATTTAAAAGAAGCTTTAGAGATAGAGCCACGAATGAGGGAGGCCATGGAGGCTGACCCGCGTGTTAATAGTTTATTAGAAATAGCACAGAATGTTGAAGGCTTAGTAAGACATGCTGGTATTCATGCTGCTGGTGTTATTATTGCTGATGGTGAAATTGTAAGTCATGCCCCATTGTACCGTGGTAATGATGGTGAAAACGTTGTTCAGTATGACATGAAGCATTCTGAAAAAATTGGATTAATTAAATTTGATTTTCTTGGTTTAAAAACATTAACTCATATTAACGAAGCGTTAAAATTAATTAAGAAAAACAGAAATAAAGTAGTGACCACGCAAGAGATCTCCCTGAAAGACCCAGGGATTTATGAAATCATGTCTAAGGGGGATACGGCCGGTATTTTCCAGTTTGAGGGCGAGGGAATTACGGACCTAATCAGAAAGGCGCAGCCAGATTGTTTTGAAGACATTGTTGCCATTAATGCTCTTTATCGTCCAGGTCCAATGGATATGATACCTGATTATTTAAAGCGTAAAAAAGGGGAGCTTAAGGTTAAGTATGCTTTTCCTGAGCTAGAAGAGATAACCAAGGATACCTTTGGTATTATTGTTTATCAGGAGCAGGTGCAGCTAATTGCCTCTAAGATTGCAAACTATAGTTTGGGTGAAGCCGATATTTTACGTCGTGCCATGGGTAAAAAAATTGCCGAAGAAATGGCTCGCCAAAAAACAAGGTTTATGTCTGGAGCTAAAGAAAACAATCATGACGAGAAAAAAGCTGGTGAGCTTTTTGACAGTATGGCCGAATTTGCAAAGTATGGTTTTAACAAGTCCCATGCCGCAGCTTACTGTGTGATTGCGGCGCAAACAGCCTTTCTAAAAAACTATTACCCCGTTGAGTTTTTCGCCGCATTGCTAAGTACTGAGATGAACGACACTGATAAGGTTGTTAAATATGTTAAAGATGCGCAAAGGCATAATATTAAAGTTAACCCACCTCATATTAATTATTCAGATTACAAGTTTAGTGTAAATGGCGAAGAGATTTACTTTTCACTAGGAGCCATTAAAGGTGTTGGGCAGGCGGCTGTTGAAGCTATCTTAGAGGCTCGTGAAAAAATGCCTAATAAGAAATTTGAAAGCTTAGAAGAGTTTTTTACTAATGTTGATTTAAGACGTGTGAATAAAAAAACTGTGGAGTGTTTAATAAAGTCGGGTGGTTTTGCAGGCTTCGGCTTTCATCGTTCACAACTTATGGCTGGCTACGCTGATTTTATTGAGAGGTCTGAATCCACTCGTCGAGATACTGAAGTGGGGCAAGTGAGTTTATTCTCCTTAGATGAAACCATTGAAGTGAACCAAAAAGTAAGTCTGCCAGACCAGGAGCCCTGGAAGCGTTCCACGAGGTTGGCTTTTGAAAAAGAAGTTTTGGGTTTTTACTTGAGTGATCACCCTCTTAAGGGCTTAAGTGATGTTACTAAAATTTGGGCTGATAAGGACATTAAAACACTTAAAGCTATGAATACAAAATCTGTACAATCTGTAATTGGTTTAGTTTCCACCATGCGTGAGATTATTACCAAAAAAGGGACCCGTATGGCCTTTGTTCAGTTGGAAGACCTTTCTGGAACCATGGAATTAGTTGTTTTTCCAAACGCTTATGCGGAATATGAAATGCATTTGAAGTCTGATAAGCCAGTGATGATAACAGGGCAGTTAGAAGCTGATGAAAATGGAGCTAAGATATTAGTGGACACAATTGTCTTAGTCGAAAATTTATTGGCAAAAGCTAAAGCCATTAATTTTAGATTAGATTCTGGATGGGAGCCTAGACTAAATGATTTAAAGTTAGTTTTACAAAAATATCCTGGTAGTGTTCCTGTAAATATAGATTTTAGTATAGAGTCCCTATCTAAAAAAGTAGGACTTAAATCATTAGAGCCAAGCACTGTGGGTATATCATTCGAGCTCATGGATAATATGCATAAAGAGTTCGGTGATCTTAAGTTTATATCTTTGCGAGTTTGATTTTAAAATAAACATACATTAATATTTAAGTTGTAGGTCGCAAGGAGGCGCTCATGTTTTTTATTTTTAAGTTATTACTATCGTTCACATTGTTTGCTGAGTCATACACAGAGATTAAAGATATAAAAGTATCTTCATCAGAAGTGGAGCAATACGATATCAGGAAAGACTTAAATCAAAAGGCCATTCAAAAAGCATCAAATCAAGAGATCATGAAGATATTGGGACCTAAAATGTACAAAGCTTATAAAAACAAAATTATTAAAAATATAATACCACAATCTAATAAATACATATCATCTATAACGCCATTAAAAATTAATGTGAAGGCTCCAAACTCGATTGGTACTTACTCTATTCGTATGTCCCAGGAAAGTTTGATGTCTTTATTGAGGCAAAACGGAATGTTTTATTCGGTGAATACTAGAATGAAAGTTCTTCCCTTGGTTGTCTATAGGGATCAAGTGGATTCTAAAAATTATTTTTGGTGGGGAGGGAATAGCCCTTTTTCCTCTCGTAGAGGAAAGAGTATTATTAAAAGTTTTCATAGCGCTATGGCCGGAGAATTTAAAAAAGACAAATTTTCAGTGATAACACCAATTAAGAATATGACATTCAAAAAAGTACCTGTCGGGCAACAGTTTTTAAAATTAAACTCTGCAGATGTTAAAGCCATAGCCAGGGCTACCGGAGCAAATGTGGTTATTTTCGGTGAGGTTACTGTGGGGAAGGGCATGATGAAAAATGAAACTTATACCGTGGATTATGATTTAAAAGCTGTACAGGTTGAAGGTATGAAAATCTTGTCCACTGTTAAAAAAAGTTATACATCTTTGCCAGGTAGTTTTAAAGCTTCAATGAGGCAATTGCTTAGACGTTCTAATAAGAGCATAGTCTCAAAGCTTGAGACTAACCTGAAGGAGTTTTGGGGAAGTGGCCATATAGGAGAAAGAACGTATACAATTACACTTAAAGGTAACTTAAAGTACAAGCAGTATAAGTCATTTAAAAAAGATTTAATTACAAATATTGGTGCTGTAAATAGTATTAATGAAAAAAACTTTAGACCTGGGACTATAGTCTTGGAGTTAAGTTCTCCTTCCAGCCTTAATACTGTTGCTGAAAGGCTTAAAAAGTCTAAGTTTTCTAAATACAAAGTCAATGTAAGCCAAGACTCCAAATCTAGCCTGGAGTTAGATATACAATCTTGGTAAAATGAACCCATGAAAAATTTTATTTTATGTATATTAGTAGGTTTATTATCAACTTCATGTAGTTTAGTAAAGGTTGAGGCGCCTGAATATAGTTCACTGCCTGTTCGAGATGTTCCATTGACAGCTAGAAAAGGAAATACTTACCTTAAAAAACTACTTGTTTTACCAATTCTTTCTCCGCATATTGGCAGTGAGACCTTAGCTAAGATTGAAAATAATTTTATTGCTAAGCTTGGAGGCACAGGCTTTTACGATGTTATCATGCCCGCTGAGATTAACCTTAATCCATCCGCTTACATAACAAATGAGAATAGATACAATATTGATAAGTTAACCACTGCAGTTAAAAATAGTAATGTTTCAGCCTTTGTAATAGTGATGGTCGAAGATATAAAGTATTATAAAGTGGGTGATAAGTTAGGAGTCATAAGGACTATTCAAAATAAATTAGATGCTAAAACGCGAATTGCAATTGTATCTACGGGTACTAAAAGCGATATTTATAAAACATTAAAAGAGTCTTCAGTGGTAATGAGTGACCAACGTACATTCACTAAGCCACATACTGACACTAAGGCCTATGCAGATCCTTATATGGTTGAATTAGCAGTGACTAACGCTTTAAATGAGGTTGTTCCTGTTGCCCATGAGTCTTTGTCAAATTTAGCTTGGGAAGGAAGGGTTGCTCGTGTTGAGGGAGAGAAAGTCTTTTTAAATGTTGGCAGAAAGTCCGGTGTACAAATTGGCGATATATTAAAAGTTACTGGTAAAAGTGCTGATGTATTTGATCCACAAAAAGGGGAGTACATTGGTAAAAGTCCTGGTCGAGTGAAAGGAACTATTGAGGTGCAAAGTTACTTAGGTGAAAATGGTGCAATTGCCGTTATACACTCTGGAGCTGGTTTTCAAACTAATGATAAAATTGAAGTTTACTAAAGGTATATTTAGCTTGAAATTGTCACTGTATCTATCTAATACGTATCATTTTTTTAGATTATAATTAAGTTTATATTAATCAATTTTGTTTTAGTCTGATACGCAGCCTCCAATAGGGGCCTCTATTATGTAAAGTCCACTCAAGTAGATTTTCTTTTTATATCATTATAAGTCATCAATATTAAAGTTGAGTTTCAAGCCTTAAGGATCTAAAGCTTTGGTCTAGCTATTCCGATTAATACCAATAGAAAAATCTATGGTACGTAAAGGAATGAAAATGGTAACAAAAAATTTATTAAGCTTCATGGCTTGCTTCTCATTAATACTTTTCACAGTTTCATGTAAAGATGAGGGTGGAGATGGAGGAGCTGAAAGCTCTGCTAAAGGCTCTGTGAGTCAGTCTGTAAATACCTTTAATGCTGTGTTACCAGAGTCATTAGAGATAAGTCCTACTAGCATTTCAAACTTTGTAGTTAGTGATGGAGTTAGTCCAGGGAATTCATCAACCATTTTTGTAGTTAATAACTCTGAAGCTGAGTCGGGGTTGTTTTCTGAGCCTGTGTACTCTGGCCCGGGAGCCTCTGCATTCCAAACCATAAGTAATACTTGTAATACAAGTATCAGTCCCGGTGGTTTTTGTAGTTTTAGCGTGCAATTCGCACCATCAACAAACGGCACCTTTAATGGTGTTGTTACTATAAATTCAGCCAATATGTCTTCAAATATGACAAGCCTATCTGGAGTTGCTAATGGGTTTGGTACATCACCATTATTAACTGGAGTTTGCCCAAGTTCTGTAAATCAGGATGTGGACTATAGCTGCCAATTGGAGTCGAATGACCCTGATGCGGGTGAAACTTACACTTGGTCATTTACAGCTAATAACACCTGTGAGTGGGCGGTTATTAACGACTCTACTGGAGAAATAACTGGATCAGCAAATGATGATCAAGTTGGCAGTTGTAACTTAGCAGTTAAAGTGAATGATGGCACAGAAGATTCTAATATTGTTGTTAGTCCAGTTGTGGTTTCCAATGTAAAGCCTACACTTGTTATTGCTGGAGTGAGTTTAGATGAAGATAGTGGTTTAACAGAAATTCATTCTGATAGCGATGTTCAGTCTAACGAAGAAGGTTTTGGTGTTTACAGTATAGAAGTGAGTGGAGGAGTAGACTGTTCAAGTCATGGACAAGCCAGTATTAATTCTCAAAATGGTTCTATTAACTTTACTCCAAACCCTAACTTTGCAGGACTTTGTAATATAACTGTGAAATTTGATGATGGGAATTCAGTTAATAATATAGTAGATTCTCAATTTCAGGTGAGTGTAAACCCAATAAATGATTTGCCGGTAATATCACAATCCTGTTCAATGCAGAGTTCTGAGGGACTGAGCTATAATTGTGAACCTACAGTGACGGACAGTGACTCAAATGCATTTACATGGAGTTTTTCTTCAGGGAACACATGTGATTGGCTTTCAATTAATTCAAACACAGGTGTTATGTCGGGAACGCCAAATGATGACCAGGTTGGTAATTGTACATTAACTTTTAAAGCAAATGATGGTTTAGCGGACTCTAATGAGATTAATTTAAATATTAACGTTGAAAACATTGCTCCAACATTAAATATTGCTGATACCTCTATAGATGAAGATTCAGGGTTAACTGTTATAAGGTCTAATAGTGATGTGCAGTCAAATACAGAAAGATTTGGTGTGTACAGTATTGTGTCTGCAGCAACAAATGATTGTAGCGCCCATGGTTTGGTTAGTATTAACTCTAATAATGGTGAAGTGAGTTACAAGGTAAATCCAGGTTTTAACGGTTTTTGTAATATAAAAGTTCAATTTGATGATGAAAATACTGTGAATAATATTGTTAGTAGTGAGTTTATGTTAACAGTAAATCCAGTTAATGATGCGCCAGTTTTAAGTCAAAGCTGTTTAGCGATGGTTAATCAGGGCGTAAACTATAACTGTGAGCCCACAGTGACTGATAGTGATTCTAACACTTTTACTTGGAGTTTTGCATCCACCAACACTTGTGATTGGTTGTCTATAGATCAAGTGACAGGTGCAATTTCGGGAACTGCCAACGATGATCAGGTTGGAAATTGTAATTTAAGTTTTAAAGTGAGCGATGGTGAACTAAGCTCTAATGTTGCATCTATAAGTTTGGAAGCAATTAACCTTGCTCCCACTTTAAGTTTATCAGACACTTCTATTAATGAAGATGCTGTTGGGCAAATAATTAAGTCTGATGGAGATGTACAGTCTGATACAGAAGGAATGGGAGTTTATAGTTTTATACAGGCATCAAATGATGACTGTAGTTCTGTGGGAACTAAAGAAATTGATTCTGCTACGGGTGAAATTAGTTTTGAGGTAAATGCAGGATTTAATGGGTTATGTAAAATTAAAGTTCAATTTGATGATGAAAACAATGCTAATAATTTAGTGAGCAGCGAGTTTAGCTTAACAGTAAACCCAGTGAATGATGCGCCAGTTTTAAGCCAAAACTGTTTAGCAACAGTAGATCAAGATATGAATTACAATTGTGCACCATCAGCTAATGATGAGGATGGCGATTCTTTGTTTTGGAGCTTAACTGCTGAAAGTACTTGTGCATGGGCGAGTATTGATAACGGTACCGGGGTAATATCTGGCACTCCTAATGACGACCAGGTTGGCAGTTGTCTTTTAGATTTTAATGTAAGTGATGGTAGTTTAGAAGTTTCATCAGGGCCTATTTCTATAGGCGTAGTTAATAAAAAGCCTGTTCTTGAAATATCAAGTGCCAATTTAGATGAAAACTCTGGCCTTCAAGTTATTAAGTCTGATTTAGATGTTCAATCAAACGAAGAAGGCTTTGGAGTTTATAAAATTATTTCCGCTAGTAACGGTGATTGTAGTGCTAATGGAGATGTGCAAATTGATAGCTCTAATGGTGAGATTAGTTTTAACCCTAGTCTGAACTATAATGGATTATGTAAAGTAAATGTTGAGTTTGACGATCAAAACAGCATAAATAATATTGTTACAGCTGAGTTTGACGTTGTTGTGAACTCAGTAAATGACGCTCCTGTAATTTCGCAAAACTGTATTGTTGAGATTAATCAAGATTCATTATATAGTTGTGTTCCAAGTGTAACTGATTCAGATAACACCAGTTTTACTTGGGTCTTATCTAATAATACTAGCTGTGCTTGGTTAAGTATTGATAGTGCTTCAGGAGAGGTCTCAGGAACTCCTAATGATGACCAAGTTGGTATTTGTACATTTGATATCATGGCTAATGATGGGATTGCAGACTCAAACTTATTAAGTGTTGAGTTAGCAGTGAACAATGTTATGCCAACGCTTAGTTTATCAAATGTAAGTGTTCAAGAAGATGCCTCTTTGTCTGTGATACAAAGTGACTCTGCAGTAGGGGCCAGTGATGAAGGCTTTGGTAAATATAGTCTTATTAACTCAGCCGCAGATGATTGTTCATTAAGTGGCAGTCTGACTATTGATGAAAACAATGGTGAACTTAGTTATAAGCCTGCCGAAAACTATACTGGAATTTGTAATGTTACTGTGCAGTTTAATGATGAAAACTTAGTGGATAACAAAGTCATTGAAGACTTTACGGTTTCTGTTATTAAAGTTAATGATACTCCTTTGTTAGCTCAGTCCTGTACTACAGGAGCTGCGCAAGATGGCTTGTATGAGTGTGCTCCAACGGTCATTGATCCAGATTTAAATGACACTCATACATGGTCCTTTGCTGATAATAATAGCTGTAATTGGTTGACTATTAATTCCAGTACAGGAGTAATTACTGGCTCTCCTAATGATGATGAAGTTGGGGGTTGTAGTTTGCAGTTTTCTGTTAGTGATGGCGGAAGTAGTTCATCTATTGCCGTTGTTAATATTAGCATCGAAAACATAAAGCCAAGTTTAGAAATCAGTGATATTGAGATTAATGAAGATTCAGGTTTTTCTGTTATTGCCAGTGACTCTCAAGTTCAATCTAGTGAAGAAGGTTTTGGTAAATATAGCCTGTTAACAGCAGCAAGCAATGATTGTAAATCTAAAGGCACTGCAAGCATTGATGAAAACTCAGGTGCTATTAGCTATTCACCAAATAGTAATTTTACTGGTGCTTGTAGCTTTAAAGTTCAATTTGATGATGAAAATAATGTAAATAATATTGTGAGTGCTAACTTTGAATTAATAGTGAAAGGTGTAAATGACTTAGCGACTATTACACATAGCTGTGGTACAAATATTAAGCAGGATGAAATTTATACTTGTGATCCCAAAGTTAATGATCCTGATAGCTCAGACACTCATATTTGGAGTTTTGCAGGAACTAATACTTGCTCTTGGGCAAATATTGATTCAGCCACTGGTAAAATATCTGGCCAGCCAAATGATGATCAAGTAGGAAGTTGTAATTTAGGTTTTAAAGTTAATGATGGTACTGCTGACTCTCAGCTGTCCATAATTAATGTAGTTATTGAAAATAAATCACCGACCTTAAATATTACTAGTACTGAAATTGATGAAGATTCAGCTCTTGCAGTTGTGCGCTCAAATTCAGATGTTCAGTCTAGTGAAGAGGGTTTTGGTATTTATTCTTTAGAAAATGCAGGAAGTGCAGACTGCTCTAATAAGGGATCATTAAGTATTGATTCTAGCAGTGGAGCTATAAGTTATGCACCTAATCACAACTACAATGGAAGTTGTAAAGTAAAAGTAAAGTTTGATGATCAAAATGCAGTGAACAATACTGTAGTCGCTGAATTTTTTATAGATGTGAATGTGGTTAATGACATTCCTGTGCTTAGTGAGAACTGCCCAATTAGTATTAATCAAGATCAAAATTATAGCTGTGCTCCAGTTGTGACTGATCCAGACCTTAGTGATAGCCATACCTGGGCTCTAACCAGCGCAAACACTTGTGGTCATTTAAGCATTAATGGCAACACTGGAGTGATTAGTGGGACTGCTGATGATAATCAGGTTGGAAGTTGTAAGCTTGGTTTTGTGGTTAACGACGGTAAAGCAAGTTCTTTGCCAAAGTTGATAAATGTTACTGTAAATAATGTTAAACCTACTCTTAATATCAGTGATGCTAGTCTTTCTGAAGACTCTCCATTAACGATCATTAAGTCTGACTCTGATGTACAAGCCAGTGAAGAAGGCTTTGGAGTTTACAGTTTAGTCCTTGCTGCTGGTACTGATTGTTCAACAAAAGGCCAAGTAGCAATTAAGCCTGGTAATGGTGAAATTAGCTATAAGCCTTCTGCAAATTTTGTTGGTTCTTGTAATATTAATGTTTTATTTAACGATGAAAATAGCATTAACAACTTTGCAATGAGTCAGTTCAGCGTAGAAGTAAATGACAATAACTCTGCTCCAGTAATAAGCATTGCTTGCTCTAAATCTGTAAAGCAGGATGAGTTGTTTAGATGCCAACCATCTGTTCAAGATAATAACCCTGAAGATAGTCATATTTGGAGCCTTGCCTCTGGTAATGCATGTAGCTGGGTTAGTATTAATGAACAAACTGGATTAGTAACTGGAACGCCTAAAGATTCTGATGTTGGAAGCTGCAAGTTAAGCCTATCGGCTAATGATGGGAGAGTTGACTCTTTAGCTAAGGACTTAATTGTAAACGTAATTAATAAAAAACCGATTCTAGTTTTGGCTGATGTGACAATTGATGAAGACTCTGGGCTTAAAGTTATAAAGACTGACAGTGAAGTTCAGGCCAATGAAGAGGGTGATGGGATATATAGCATTGTAACAGCTAGTACAGCAGACTGTAGTGGCAAGGGTTTAGCTATTATTAATGAAGATAATGGTGAATTATCATTTAGGTCTGAAACAGATACTAATGGTACTTGTAATATGGCTATTTCATTTAATGATGGCAACCTTGAAAATAATATTGTTATTAGTCAGTTTGCTGTTAATATAAAAAATGTAAATGATGCTCCTCTTATATTTGCCACTTGTAAAACGAAAGTTATGCAAGATGAACCTTATGAATGTAAGCCTTCAATTTTAGATTTAGATAATAATGACAAGCATGGCTGGGCATTTTCAAAAAACAATACTTGTGATTGGTTAACAATCAGTAGCAGTACGGGAGTAATGACTGGTTTGCCGAATGATAATCAAGTTGGAAATTGTAAGCTAGAGTTCCAGACCTATGACTTAGCTTTATACTCTGAAGTGATTAGTTTTGATATTATTGTTGAGAATACTTCTCCAACACTAGAAATAGCAAGTGTTGCAGTAGACTTTGGTGAGAACCTAATATTAGAAGATAGTAAAGTGCAAGCGAGTGAAGAGGGTTTTGGCAAATACTCTTTTGATATTGCAAGTAGTGCTGATTGTCAGGCTAAAGGTATAGCAAGCATTAATGAAGATAACGGAAGTATTCTATTTAAGCCAGAAACAGGATTTAGTGGAGAATGTAAGCTAAATGTGATTTTTGATGATCAAAATAGCACTGATAATATTGCTCGTTCTGAGTTTTCTGTATTAATTGGTGAAGATCCAACTATTCCAGTTAATACCGCTCCATTCTTTACTTTAGTTCCAACAAGAGACCATGGTTATGGCGGAGGGGAAGTTATTTCAGATATCTCTGCCCAAGAGGGTAAGGTAGCCAGTGAAGACAACCAAGTTGTAAGTGTAAAAGTGGTTTCATCAAGTAATTTAGCAGTGTTGCCTTTAGAGAATATTAATGTTGTTTGTGAAGACTTAGGAGATGGTTGTAATGGCTCTGTGAGTGCTAAATCTATAAAGGCGGGTAGTTCAACAATTATACTTGAGGTTTCTGATGGTTCTTTAGTAGGTCAAGCTTCCTATGAAGTACATTTTGGACAAATCCTTGTTGAAAATATTTACCCAGTTAAAAACTGGAATGAATATGTTAAAAAGACAGGTGTTAACAAGTTAGATATTGCTGAAGTAGTTCCTTGTGATAATTCAGTAGACAAAAAGTATGCTGACGGCTGTATTCATGCCGGTGAATCAAGAAAAGTTGAGTTATCAGCGGAAACAAGTTGCTTTGGTTTAACCTTAAAGGATGAATTAGATGTTTGGGAATGGGTTTGTGATGATTCAGGCAGCAATGTGGTCTTTTACACAAGTGGTCTGCTAGAAGATAAGGGTTTATCTGATATTATAGAAAATAACAAATTTAAATCTAATTCTGTTACGTTATCAAGAGGTTGTGAAGTGTTGGCGAAGTCTGGTCCAAAAATATGGGATTGGACTAATCCAATTAAGAGACTTCCTAGCAGTAAAAGTGGAGTGGTTCGATTAGCTGAGAAAGGTTCAATCTTTGTTTCAGAATCTGATATGACCGGTTATGGTTACAGTATTGAAGCGAATGAAGTTGCTCTTGTTATTGATAAGAGTGACAAGTTTACCTTTGACTCCAGATCTAGAAATACATGTAATCGTAGGACTGGCTCAAGAGGGCGTGCTGATATCACATCTGCCGTTTCTGTTTCAGGCAAAAAGCATCTTTGGATTGAGGGACAATTTAAATCTGTTAAATCACGTCGTGTAACAAATATGCTTAATTTGGTAAATATGAGTTATTCGAGGGTGCAAAATGTTGATACAGAGCATACGAAAGATGGAGCCTATTATTTAAAAGACTCTCACTCAAACTTTATGCAAAATATAAGATCTAATGCTTGTTATAAGCATGCTGTGCATTTGGATAATTCTAAATATAACTTTATTTATAATTTAAAAACATCTGAGTGTGGACGTGGTTTAATAGTTGAGAATAATTCAAATAATAATCTATTTATGAAAGGTGTATTAGCCAGTAATGATATAATTAGGGGAGACTTCACTCAAGGTCGTGGAATTTTCTTTAAAAATAATTCTGATAATAATAGCTTAGTAAAAATGGCTGTATTGAGTTCTGATAGACATAGTATTATGTTTGAAAACTCAAATGATCAGAATACATTATCTCATATTACTGTAGCCAATGCTTTGTCAGGTGGTATTACAATTGATTCTAACTCCAATGAAAATAGTATTTCAAGTGTAGTGGCTATGAATACTGGTAAAGGAATTCATATGACTAACTCGTCTAAGAGGAGTCATTCACAAAATAATAAATTTAATGATATTTACTCAGTAGGTAATGGCCGTGATGATGTATCTTTGGAGAAAGTTGCTGGAAACACTTTTCATGGGAATTTATACACAAGCACAAATAGATGTAATATTAAAGGTGTCAGTTCAAATGCGGCTGGAATGAATAGCTCTTGCAAAAAAGACGGGCTATCTACTCATGCACATTTTGGTGGGAAAAGTTCTGATATATTTAAACTATGGTTAGAAGAGTCAAATAAAGAGCCTGTAAATATGGGTAGAGGTTTAGCTTCTGTTGGAGGACATAGTCATCATGGGCATAAAGGTCATGGCAAAGGTCACTATAGCCATGGTAATGGTCTTGGTAAAGGCCATTATAAGCATAGTCATGGAGATAGTAAGTGTTCTAAATACGGCCATATGAAGCATAAAAAGTATAGTCATAAAAAGAAGCATAAAAAAGTGGCTTGTGTCCCTAGGCCTAAACATGATCATAAAGATATGTGTGAACACAAAATTAAACATGATCATGGTAAACATAATGGCCATCATAAAAAAGCAAAAGCTTATGGCTACGGTAAAAAAGTGAAGACCTGTCATGGACATGGGCACGGAAAAGGTAACAAGCATAAAAACAAACATCATAAACATAAAAAGAAAGTAGTTTATTGTGATGAAGTTGAAGAAATAGAGGAAGAAGAGGTGTTAATGTGCCTATCTCCAAGAGAAGAGCGCAGAATTGCTTCTTTGTCAGGGGCATTTAACACAGGGGTAAAGAAATTTACTTCAATCACAGATTGGCATAAGTTTGAAGACTTTTTTGCTGGTTGGCAGTTTGATGGCGGCAAAGGTCAGCCAGGAGTGAAGCATAGGAGCTCTTGTGACTCTAGTTGGCATAACTGTGTGGCAACATCACTAAAACCTAAAGCTTCATTTCAAAACCTAAATGGCGAAGCAGTTATTGGCGAAGCTTGCCCTGCATCTGTTGATCAAAGTAAAAATTATGATGTAGTGATGACTGATAAAATGGAAACTCCTTATCATAAAGGAATTGTGGCTGTTGAAAAAATAGGTAACGGGAACGGAATTTGTGAAGTAGGAGAGGTTTGTAATAACCAATATATCGTCAATGCTGTTGAAATTATGTTTGATGGCCTTGGTGATGATGATGGGTTGTGTGAAAGTAATGAGAGATGTACTTACGCAAGCACTTTAGGTGCTCATCAAGAGTTTGGAAGTTATGACAATAAGACTTGTGCTTTTACGGATGGTCGAGTTAAAAATGTTAAAATGTATGTTTATAAATAATATTAGTAGGGTGTTAGTGTCCTGCTAATTTTAATTTGCACCACCACTGTTACTATCCACAGGAGTGACTATAACTACTCCTTCATTGTGAATTGCGGATATATGACTAATTTCGTCAGCTGCGCTGGCAGCTAATCCTCTGTGTTCTTCGCAATTTTCAAAATAGCTAAGATTTTTATCGGCTATTGCAGAGCGAAATTCAAAGTTATAGTTTGCTTTCTTGTAATCGAGTTGTAAAGAAGAAGTATCAGAGAGTCCAAGAATTGGAAAGATAAAAATAGTTGTAAAAAAAATATATCGTATCATAAGATTTCCTGAAATACATCACTATCAGTGTACAGTTCACCTAAGCCTGTATAAAAACTATTAATATAATTTGTAATAGTGATGTCACTGTTTTTGTCGTTGATAGTATTGATTTTGTGTAAGTAAACTTTTTTCCCTTTTTTTAAGGTTACAGTTTTAAGCTTTTTATTAGAGTCATAATTGTATCTCAAGAGTCCAGAAGGGCTTTTTATGCCAGAGAGTAGGTTGTTCTTATAGTTTATTTGATAGCTATTGTGATTTAGACTTGTGATGCGCCTTAGTTTGTTTTTTTGGCCATATTGGAGCACTAGGGAGCTGTTTTTGCTGTTTGGGTGAATATAAGAAATCTTTGAGATTCTATTGTTTTTGTCATACTGAAAGTTTGCTTTATATTGCTTACTACTATTTTTGACAGTCATTGTTGATAGGGTGTCTTGATGGTTATAGGCATAGGTTTTTGTTAGGCCATCTTTTTTTACTTTTACAATCTTTCGATTTTTTGGAGAAACAGCAAATAAATTTTTATTATATGAGTCTGTGACTTGTAGTATTTCAAATAGATCATTGTACTTCACCAACATTTTATTTTTATGAGTAAAGCCATCTTTACAAGATTTATCAATAAAAATACTCAAAGAGAGTCCCTTGTTTTTCTGATAAGTATAATTTTCAATACAAAAATCATTTTGTGAAATTTTATAAACAGCTTTATTTTTATTGTAATAAATGGCTAGGAACTCTCCTTTGTGGTCTATGATCTTGCTAAGTAGAGAGTCTTTATTGTAGTTATAGGAGGTGAACTTTGATTGACTATTTTTTGAAAGCACAAGGTGTTTGCCTCTATAGCTATACTTTAAAATATTTTTTTTATTATTAAAAATACTGGAAACCAATTTATTTCGTTTAAAGAGTTTAAGTTTGGTTTTCCCAATTAACAAAGAGATAGATTTTTTTTGCTTTGAAATAAGTACGGTTTGTTGAGAGCTGTAAGGTTTTAGTCCCTTAAGTGCTCCATGCTTGTTAAAATAAAAGACATCGCCCTTAAGGTTTGTGTAAGTTTTTGAGTTATTTTTACTTATGGCTAAATGGTGCCCTTGAATATACGAAGACTTTTTATTATTTTTTATAAAATAAATTTTCTTCATATTGCACTGGTAAATTGTATGATGAGTTTTATTAGTTATAATTTTGTATTCTAAATTTGAACACCAGCCCTTACCAAATAGCCCTACATTGCTTTCTTGGCTGTTGTAACTTCTCCAAAGTTTAAATTTTACATTCTTTTTATTAATTTCTAAGTCAGTGATGTCTTGATGAAATTGACCAGTGGCTAAATTAACGCCAGCTAAACAATAGCTGCAAGAAAGTATCGAGACTATAAGTATTAGTGCTTTAATCATTTAAATGTCCCTGAAAACCCAAACAGAATCACTCCTTTTCTTTCTTCGTCACTATTTTTGCTAGATATTGCTGAAGCAGTAAATGCAAGATTGTCTACGCCAGCTTGCTTATGTTTAATTGGTTTCTGTACACTTGCATATATGGCATCTGTTTCATTATCTGAGTTAAGACCACCAATAACTCGTCTGGCGGAATATTTGGTTCCATTAGCATTTTCACCTGAGACACCAAAGTTATAGTCAGACTCATCATTAACGGTAAGAAATCCATAAAGCACTAATTCTTTACTTTGCTCATAAGCTCCTGTTACTGTAGCACTGTATTTTGTTCTGTCATTACTTTTGTTTGTAGCTGTAACTGAAGCCGTGACTAGACTATTATTGTTTCCGGTAGCTGCGGTAAGAGTTGTTGTGCTGCTTTTTTTTCCGTCAAAATTTTTAGCTAACTTATTTCGTACTGAGAAATATAATTTTTTATTATTTGGTGTAACCTCCAAATTTGTACTGTATGAAATTTTCTTCCCATTTATTTTTGCCTTACGACTAACTACAAAAGTATTATCTTTAAATTTTACTGCATTTTGATCATTGAGTTTAAGAGAAAGTCTTATTCCTAATGGATTTGTTTTTGATTGATCTCCGCCAGCCTTATTAATGGCTTGGTCTATGTCGCTTTCGTCATCATTAGTTCTTCCAGAAGGACGACTTTTGTTAATAACGCCTTGCTGAAGTTCTGCAAAGCTACCAACTTCTCTGCTATTTCTTAGACATTCTTTTGTTAACCTGGCTCGTTCACTCCTTTGCTCTTTTCTTACCTTTTCAATTTTTTCAGAACATTCTTTTACTACTTTTTTATATTGAGCCTTATTTTTATTTTGAACACTTCGAACACGTTGTCGACAGTTTTTTGTAATTTGTTTTTCTTTTGGAGTGGATATTTTTTCACAGCTAATCTCTTCATTGTCATCGCCTGCTTCAATAAGAAAGCTTCGTTGATTACCTGTAAATGAAAGTCCATCATTTGTAATGCTCAATGAGCCAAAAACTTCATTTCCATACTCATCATAATATTTCAAGTTAGCTGAGGTTAATTTTACTTCAAATTTAGCTCTTTCTTTTTTAGTTAACCTTTCAAACTCTGTAGTTAGAGATGATGGTAGTTTAATATTAAACCCTTTTTTGGGACCACATTTACAGTCTTGTGAATTTATGAATGCACTAATATTTTGGTTAACTTTTAACCCTTGATACTCAGGATTGCCTGATAAGGATTCCATTAGAGTTATATTTGGATTATAAGTTGAGCCGGCCAGTGAATTATTTGTAGTGATTAGAAAGCTAAGTAAAAGCCAAAGAGTCATACTCTATTTTCTAATGTTTTAATATTTATTCCAATCTTTGAAACAAATATGGACTAAAGTTGCGGCACTATATAAGCTAAGCATTATAATAGTAGGCCACTCCTGGACTATTTTCCGGGCTTATTTTTGCTTTCTATAGCTCTCAAACTTACTAATTATTTGCTCTGTTATCTCAACTGAAAAGAACATATGTTCTGTATTTTTACTGCTACCAATAACTTCATGAAAAGTAGATTGTCTAGAGCTGAATGGACCATTTCTAAAAGCGTTACCATCTAGAGACATAACGGCACTGGCTGTTGGAATAAAGCAAGTGTGATAGTTATGCACTCTTAGTCTTTCACGCCAATTTTGGCTAAGTGCTAAATTTATACCTAACTCAGCTCCCTTGATTATATCAGTAGTTGTGCCACAAGGTATATTATCTTCAGTGCTTTGAACTGTATCTTTATAGGTAAAATCATAAGTTCTTGAGCCAGCGAATAGTTGATTTCTGTCTGGGAACTCAAGCCAAGCATAGGACGATATATTACTTCGTCCACGCGGATTAACAAATAAACTTAATTTTACTTTATTTGTCTCGCTAGTAGTCACATCAAAATAAGCCGTTTGTTTACTAAGATTTACACCTGTGATAGAGCCATTGGCAATGGCAATATTTTTAAAGGTTTTTTTAGGCAATACTGCTGTATCTCTTTTCATTTGAATATACTCTTTTTTATGGAGTCCATTAGGGGCGAGAGTGCTATATACGATTAGCTCATTTGATGGGATGTTGTTAAAGTAATCGCTTATAAAAGATCCTGATTGTTCTGAAGCCTGTCCTAAAACATTAGCACCCTGAGCAAGAGGTGTTGTGACAAAATCCATGTCAAAAATATCATCAATTATGACATTAAAGATTCCTGCCAGACTTGTTTTACTTTTTGCATAAGCAAAAACTTTAGAAATTGCATCTGGTAAATACTGTAGACCTAAAGGTACATGGGCTCCCAGGTGTGGACTGTCCATAGAAAGGTACAGGTTTACATTATGATCAAACTCTTTTCTTTCAAGTATAGTTAAAGCTTTTTTAGCAACCACTCCACCTAAACTAAGCCCCATAAGGTTTATTTTTTCAAAATTTGGATTGCCTTCATAGGGCTTTCTGATTGCATCAAACCTTTCTATAATTTGAGCCAGTGCTTGAGACTTTTCAACAACTGGTAAAGAGGTGTTAGCTAGGTGCCCAAAGCTTACATATAATACTGAAATGCCATTTTTATGTAAGTAATTCAGTAGTGTAGGAAGTTTTGATCCGTCACTTTTAGACTTAGTGAATAACCAATTAAGCTCAAAATCAATACTCTTGCTGGCCAATGGGTTATATGGGCTAACTAGAATAAGTGTTCTATTAAGGGGCTCAAGAGTATTGCCAGCTGGGTAAAATTTTGCAATGGCCCCTGCTTTGGTGATGCCTTTAGATCTTGCATAATCATTAAATAGTGGTGAGTTAACATTGACCTTTTCAAAGCAACCAAGAGCAGCAGTCATAGTTGAAAAGTTAACACAATTTTGATTGTTAATCTGAACTGATTTTCTAGAGTTTATGTTATGTAATTTAAAAACTTCTGTAGAAATATGTCGGTCTAATTGCTTATTCCCAGTACAAGTAGTAGTGGTTGATTCAAGTTTACCCGCACCATCCCCATCTGTATCTATGCATATTTTTTCAGTTAAAGCCTCAATAATTGGTTCAACTAAATTCTCAATTGAAGGTTTCGGTGGTTGAGTTGTGGGAACACACTTTTTAATTAATCCTGGTCTGCAAGTAGTATTTATAACTTCGGATATTGTTGAGTTTTCAGTATTTTCATTAGCAGGATTTGTGATTTCATTTTCAATAAAAATAGGTTTAGTCTCATCAGGTAAATGATTTGTTGTATTTGTCTCAGGTGTTATTGCTGTAGGTTCATTATTTACAATGTTATTATTGCTTGAAACTTCTGATTTTTGATTAATGGCCTGATTTGAAGTAAAGTTAGAATCTCCGCAGGCAACTTGAAGGCCTGTTAATACAAAAACCACTAAATTTAAAACCGATCTAATTGACATAAATATCCCTTTCTAATACCCGTAATATTGCTAATTAAGTGCCAATAGCTGTTACTCAAATCAATTCTAGTCCAGCTTGAGTGTGTCATCTTGAGAAATGCAAAAAGTTGATTGTTAAAATAGTAAAAATTGTATAATAAATGAACGTCTCATTTAGAGGCTTGTTAAGTCTGTGAGGAAATATAAATGGATAATCAAAAACTAGTAAATGATTTTAAAAAGGGTTGGGACTTTGCTCGTCAAATGACAATTGATTTTATTAAGTCAGTTCCTGAAGAGAAATGGAGTTATAGTCCCCATGAAAAATACTCACCTCTATGTAAGCAGTTTCGCCATATGATATGGGTCTCTGGTTTGTATAGAGAGGCCTTAGAGCTTGGTAAAGTGAACGATGATTGTTCTAGTAAGAAAGCTCATTATAAAGGTGACCTTACAAGGGAAAGTATTCTTGAAGGTTTTAGAATAGAAGAAGAAAAAATGAATTACACTTTTAATAAATTAAGTGAGTCTAATTTAGATGAATATTCTGTTAATGCATGGGGATCGGAAATGGGCTTTGCTGAGTTTGTCACCGTATTAATCCAGCATGAGTCTACTCATCAAGGTCTGTGGTCTTTTTATGCAAAGCTAGGTGAGTTTGAAACTCCGAAAAGCTGGCAAGAGAATTGGGGGATTTAGATGGGGCATTGTAAGCCTGACTGAAGAGTTACAAGATATTAAGGTTCTATTAAAAGAAATTTCTAAGTTTGAAAAAATAAAAGAGAAAAAAACTGGAACATTTTATTTAAAATCTAAAGGCTTCCTTCACTTTCATTCAAAAGAAAATAAAAGATGGGCTGATATACGTGTTGGACAAAACTGGGGTGAGCCAGTGGATATAAAATTTAATCCAAGTGCATTGGATAAAAAGAAATTCATGGCTGAAGTTAAAAAGAGATATGATAGTTCTCTGCACGCTTAAGAATATTTTAAAAAATATAATTTAAATAAAGGCCAAGCTTATTTTGAATTAGATTTTGGCGACCATCCACCTTTTGTGTTCCATTACTAAGATTGTAACTGATTTCAATAAACTGAAGCTGCCAATCCATACCTAACTGAAAGTCTTCGCTAAGAAGGTACTCAATCCTTGTATGGGCGTTGACTCCATAGCCAAACTCTGGTGAATAACTAAATTTAGAAGTGCTCCCTAGAACTTGAAAAAGTAGGCTTGCATGAGACTGCACCTTAAAATTTTGACTTAACATTTTGTTATAACCAGCGCCACCAGATAAGAAGTAGTGACTGCTATCAAGTAGCTCATAAACCGTAGATGGAGCAGGGAAGGAGGCCAATAAAGAAAGGGACTGGTAGAGTAATCCGGCGCGAGCAAACCAATGATCCTTTTTTGTGTTATAGCCCTTCTCATCAAAAATATAAATTCCTTCAAGGTGAAGCTCCATCCAAGTGTAATCTATAAATATTTTATCACTAGCCTCTAAGAAAGATCCATTTGAGTAAACAAGCTGACCTTCAATGCCAATCCTTGGCTTAAAATAATGAGCTCCACTGAGGTTAAAACTAACATCGCCATTAGTGGCATGGAATAGTTGATTTCTCTCTACTGCGGCATTGGTAGTACTATTTATATCCTGATCATACCGTGTGAACCTTAAGCCAACCCCAGCTCTCGCCCATGTTTTGTTCCAATGATGCAGGCTATAGGACCTTTTTCCTTCTTCTCGAAGTTGATCTTTTAAACGTTTAACCTCTTCTTGATGAGTAGTTTTTTGGTTTTGGATCATGCCTCTTAATTCATTAATTTGATCTTGTAAGTTTGCGTAATTTTGACTATCAGACTTATTCTTGGCCTTGTTTAATTGGTTTTCAATTTTTTTAGTTTTAATTAAGTTCTTTGTTTTTTCTTGTTGGTATTTTATTTTTTGGTCTCTAAGCTGTTCATTTAATTTTAAACTTTTGAAATACTTTTCTTCGTTTGCTTCAAGGCTGTCTAACTTTTTTTGTTGATCGGATTGGCTGAGTGACTTTAGCTCTTCCCCGGAAGGGTCATAAATAACTTTTAAATAAAAGGGGTATGAGTAGTTAGTGATCTTAGTTTTATCTTTGTAAGCGATCACTCGCCAGTGATAATCAACGTTGGGAGAAACCTCAATAGGGAAGTCATTAGTTTTAGAGTAGTAAAACATTCGTCTTTTTGAAGTAAGTCTTATAATTTCAATTTCATATAAAGTTGCATTATCTACGGGTTCCCACTTTAGCAGCACAGGGTATAAGTGTCTTCTTTCGTTAAATCTAAACTCACCAGGAATTTTAGCCCCTGGACCTCGGGGTAATGAAGGCGTATGTTGGTAAGTATTCTTTTCCCATGCAATAGTATTTATTTTATTTTCAGGGGTTTCAGTATTTTTGAAGGAATTATTTATAATATTAATATCATAAAAAGGGCTAAAGCGAGTAACATCCTCATTATCTTTTCTACCAACCACCTTCCATGCGTATGGTGCATTGGGCACAAAACTATAAGTGAGTTGATTTGACGCTGTATAATAAATTTTTCTAAAATGCTTATCTTTTCTGATAATTATAACTTTGTAACTTCTAGCATCAGCAATTTTACTCCACTTTAATTGGGTGGCATGTGTATTAATATTATTATTTTTATCAGTAGAAATACTTTTAGAAATTAAACTTTTAGGACCATCAGGGAGGGTAGTCTGAGAAAGTGAGTAAAAACTGTAAGTCACAGCGATGAAAACTAAAAAAAGCTTAATCATATTACGTAGATTAATTGTAACACACTGTCTAATTTAGCCAAGTAAATTGAATAAATGTACTGTACTTTAATATATAAATTTTATCACTAAAGTCTAGTAAGGGGCTGTGGGATCTAATCTGTAAATTGGTGCTTCTGTATTTATATTTGCGCCACCAGAAGAGTCTCTTAACCAGGATGTCTTACGCAGTCCTGTTACAGAGGTGTATCCTGAGTTAGTTTGTTTAATAACTTTAGTGTTAGAGACCCGGGTAAAACTTAACTTTGTAGGTAGATCAACAAATACAACGTCTGTTGTAAAGTCATCAGTTCCATCGGAGAAATCAATATTTGTTGTTCCTGCAACAGTAGCGGTAAATTTACAATAAATTATGCCTTGTGAGTTAGATTGTGTACAGTTTACAAAATTAGTTGTATTAATTTGTGGTGTTGCATTCATGAACAAACCTTGGATAGGTTGATTACTTTTACTAAAAACTTGAAGTTTTATTACTCCCTGTGAAGTCCCATTTGCAAACTCTATAGTTTTATTTAAAACTTGTGTGTATGGAGCATGCCAGCTACTAATTTTTTTGCTACCAATAATTGTAACATCCTTACTGCAACCAAGAGAAAAAAAGTAAATTAGAATAACAAATAACTTATAAAGTCTAAGCATGACTTAAGTCTTATCGGTTGGATTAAGGTATAGTTTAAAAATATTTATTAATTTTGTCTTAAATTTAAACACAATAAAAATTAAAAATTTAAAATAAAAAAATATGTCTAATTGTGAGAATTTATTCAAACTTTTAACTAGTAGGGCGATGGTCTGGCTCTATTTTAGTATAGATTTTTTACACTTTTACTTAAAATTACTCTTGTTTATGCCGATATGTACATGTTCGTAATTATTGAACGAATGAAAAAAATTATGATGATAAAAAAATTAAATTTTATATTTATTTTATTACTTATTTTTCCGGCTGCATTTGCAGTGGCCGGGCCGCCTGCATTTTATTTACAAGGACAACTAATTCGCTCTGACGGAACCTCTGTTGAGTCCCCAGTTGTTAACTTTTCCTTACAAGTTTTATCAACAAATGATGAATGTTTACTCCTTGAAGAAACTTTCGTTTTAAATATGACTGGGACCTCTGGTATTTTTAATTTAAATCTAGGAAGCGGAACAAATACTGGTGCTGGTGGTTTACTTGATGTGAGTCAAGCCATTGATAATTCACTGGGTAATATTACTGGTTTAACATGTGCCAGTGGAACTACTTATGATCCTGCGGCAGGGGACTCAAGGAAACTAAGAGTTACTTTTGATGAAGGTACGGGGCCAGTGACATTGGCTGAGGATCATGTTTTACAAAGTGTTCCTTATGCTATGTATGCTGGGACTCTAGGCGGAAAAACTGCAAGTGAGTTTATC
>CALLBC010000164.1 GCA_938001965.1 uncultured Bdellovibrionales bacterium
ATGGTTTTTAACACCGGCCTCAGCAATAAAACCAATCCCCTCATAAATGTCTAAGACACGAGCTCCGATTACAATTTGATAATCTAAAGATAGGCTTGATTCATCTTCAATTTGGTTAAAAAAGATACCAAGACCAAGACCAGCACCAAAGTAAATTGGAAAACCACTTCTGATATCAGGGAAAGTAACCATCCCTAGCAAACTTAATTTATTTGCAGATTCATCATTCACTTTGTAGCCTTGCAGATCTCCCCTGAAATAAAGATCCATTGAGTTCACCCACTCACCCATTTGGTAAGTAACGCCTAAACTCCATTGCCCCACATCTTCACTTGTAGATTTTGGTCCCCAACGATGGGCCTTATCATCTAAGAAAAAGCCAGCTTGAAATGCCATAACATGGGTCCCATCAGGATTAGTTATACTTTGGCGCTGTGGAGCCTGTGCCACAGGAGCCTGGTATGGGTCTTCTCCGATGGTAACCACTTCACCACTATTAGCCACTTGCCGTTGCTGAATAACTGGTTGTGTTTTCTGAACACCAGAGCGACGCTTTTGTCTTGCTTGAAAATAAGTATCAGACTTTTTTTTACCAAACTTGGGTAGCTCAAGAACTTCAGAATTGGAATTGAAAGAAAAAGAAATGGCAAAGATAAATAAAATTAGTTTTTTCATGATGAGACCTCAGCGGATGGGCTAAAAATCAGTTAATGGTAAGGTATATTAAGTTTTATACTTCAAATATTGCATAGTGACAAGAGCTTTACTTGAACTCTATTTCATTGAATTTGATTTAAAAAAAATTCTAAGAATTTTAAGGACTTGACCCATAAATCAATTTAAAATACTTTCTGTCTTCTTACTTCAACCCACGAGTTACTATGAAATGTCCAGAGTGCCAAAATAGTGATAGTAGAGTTCTAGAAACTCGAGTCTATAAAGACAATGAAATTCGTAGACGTCGTGAGTGCACAGATTGTAAATCTAGGTTTACAACTGTGGAAACCGTTTTTGTTAACTACCCACTGATTCAAAAAAGAGATGGCTGCCAAGAACCATTCAGCAAAGAAAAGCTGCGCAAAGGAATTCAACTGGCTTGTTTAAAGCGACCTGTTAGCCTCTCACAAATTGAAGATATAGTTTCTAAAGTAACTAAAACTGTACTTGAAGATAAAGGTAAATCTGTAACAGCCATTGATATCGGCCTGTCTGTAGTTAAAGAATTAAAAAAACTCGATGATGTGGCCTATGTTCGCTTTGCTAGCGTTTACAAAGAGTTTAAAGATGTAAAAGAGTTTGTAGAAACTTTACAAAAAGATTTTATATTTAAACCCCGAAATGAAAACCAACTTTAACTTGGATTTGTAAATGATCAGAAGAAAATCTCGTGAACTCTGTTTACAAATTTTATTTCAAAAAGAATTTAACTCTAAATTTAATTTAGCTGATAGTATTAACTATTTTAAAACTCATCACCAAGCTCAGCCTGAAGTAACACAATATGCTCAATATCTAGCTAGCGGTGTTTTAGAAAAATCTGAACAAATTGATGCTTTAATAAATTCAAACAGTAACAACTGGAAAACCTCAAGAATGTCTAGTGTTGATCTAAATATTCTCCGTATGGCAATTTTTGAAGCTGTTTTGGCTGATGAAATCAACGCCCCTAAAGTAGTTATAAACGAAGCTTTAGAAATTGCTAAAAAATACTCGTCCAGTGATGCCTCTAGTTTTATTAATGGCATCTTAGACCACGTGGTTAAAACAGAATCACAATCATTAAGTGAGTAATTCTATGGCCATTAATATCCTTGCCTCAATTGATCAATATAAAGACGGCGATGATATTTGGGTGTTTGCTGACCCTAACAAATCCAAGCCACTCAAAAAATTAGACTGGTATTTAAATTTTCAAATTCATAATTCCAATTTTACAAAACAACAACCTACACTAATTTCTAGCCACAACAAATTACCAACAAAAGCTATTTTATCTATACCCTTTAATGGTGATATTATGAGTTGGTGCGCCAGCATCAACAGCGCCTGGGAAGGATTAAAGCTTAAAAGCATACGAGTATTTCTACCTGACAACATAAAAAAAACTTCTAACCTCAACTTTCACAAAGACATATCAACTGTAAACGTGGTGCTTGGCTAATGAGTAATCAATTACCAACAATTTATATTATTTCTGATGGAACAGGTGAAACTGCCAGTACGATGGTACAAGCTGCTGTTATTCAATTTCCAGAACAAGAAGTTCATTTAGTACGCTGCAAGAATATTCGCACAGAAAGCCAAGTGGAAAGTTTAATTGAACAGATCTCTGAGAAAAATGGATTTATAGTGCACACAGTAGTTAGCCCACAGCTTAGTAAAAAAATAATTGAAGAGTCCGCTATAAAAAACATTCCAGCAGTTGATTTACTTGGGCCATTACTTAACGAGCTTAATCAGTACTTAGGACATAGTGATGACTCACTCTTTCAAGCAGGTATTTTGAGGTCGGCCATTGGTGAACGCTATAAAAAAAGAATTGAAGCCATTGAATACACAGTTAAGCATGATGATGGCAAATTATACACTGATCTAGACCAGGCAGATATTGTCCTTGTAGGAATTAGCAGGACAAGCAAAACTCCCCTTTCCATATTTTTAAGCCACAAAGGGTGGAAGGTGGCCAATGTACCATTAGTGCTAACTTCTGAGTTACCAAAAGAGTTATTTGAGATTGATCAACGTAAAGTTGTTGGTTTAATTATTGATGAAGATATTCTTTATAGAATACGCCGCAAACGACTTGAGAACTTTGGACAAGACCCTGGCAGTGAGTACGCCTCACTAAGCTATATTACGCAAGAACTACACCATGCTAAATCTATTTATAAAAAAAATAAAAAATGGCCTGTTTTTAATGTTACAGACCGCGCCCTTGAAGAGACTGCTGCTGAGATCATTAAAGTCATTAGTAACCGCTTAGGTCTTAACCCTGATAGTTATTTATAATAACTGCTGAATTTTGTTGGCCTATATTATTAGGCGCAAACTTTATCAAACACCCCCTTAATGAGGCTTCTGAAGAACTAATAGCGGCGCTATATACGCAAAAATTGTCTTTTTATACTTAACAATTCTAGTTTTAGCCTTAAAACACTGACATATCAATTACTTAGGCAGCCACTTCTGGCTCTTTAATTGCACTTTAGTAATGTACCCAACTATTTACTGGAGATATAAATGAAGCTATTTTATGTGTTACTAGCCCTCACTCCCTTACTTACTCAATGTAAGTCTGGCTCAGAGTCATATACAGCACCAGAGACCTACACTTATGAGTCTACCCCATACGAAATTCCTAAGGCTAAAACTAATTTAGAAAAAGCATTGTTTTATTGCTCTTCTGATGGCGAGTGCCCAAACAATGTTGGGTTAATTGAAGTAAAAAAGAGTACTTCATTAGGTCAATGTACAGGTTTTTTAATTGCAGATGATATTGTCGCTACTAACAAGCATTGCATCCCTAAACACATTCAGTACCCAGGAGCCAGTTGTGGCAATAATATTTCAATACGCTTTTTAGCCCCTAACCAAGACAAGCAAACTTTTAAGTGCCAAAGTATCATTAGTGTAAATGAGGAAGATAAAGTACGAGCAGTTGGTTTTGATTATGCCTTTTTTAAAATTGCCAGCACTAATATTATACCATTTCAAATTAGCAAAGATAGTGTAAACAATAACTCAACAATTAAAACTTTTAAAGTAACACCCACTGGTGGTGGAAAAATTGGTGGGCGTTTAGAAACATCTATTTGCAAATCTAACACACAAAATATTTTAAATATTGGTAGTCCAAGTAAGTGGTCACGAGTAGGCTTAGCACTAGGTTGCGAAACGACTCAAGGGAATTCAGGCTCACCCATAGTTAATGAAAGAAATGAAGTTATTGGTATTTTACAGGCCTATGCCGGTGAAAAGTATAGAAAACGTTTAGTAGATTCATTTAAAGAATTTAAATTAACAGTGCCAAAAAAAATACCTCATCACGGACTATACTCCAATATGTCTTGTATCCCTGACCCAGTAACCAATACTTACAATAAAGAACAGTGTGACTTCTGGAGAGATAAAACTATTTTTAACTGCTTAAGCTCTCAAAATAAAGAAACGAATGAGTCTATTACAGAAACCATTACAAGCTGGGGTGAACAGTTACCAGATATTTTTCTTTATCACCTTATTACTAACAAAAGAACTGGAATGTATTCAGCAGAGCCATTTTGCACTAAGACAGTTAACCAGGTGGACAATTATGACAACTTTGTAACTCTTGACGGTGTTTTTGGTTTTAGAAAAGAAAAGGTTTCTGTAAGCTTTGATCAAGCAATAAAGATTGGGGCTCAATTTAGTGTTAACCATAACTATGTTCTGGATGAAGCCTTAGAAATCACAGAAGAGTTTAAAGGAAATTATACCTTTGAAGTTATTAAAAATGGTAACACTTGGAAAGGCTTTAAAAAACTAAACTCTCAAAATATTTTAATTACTAAATCTAAACTGGATCAAATTAAAATTCCTTTTGAAATTCCTGACTGTACAGATGAAGACATCACCACTGCTGAAGAGTCTCCTGAGATGCATCAGTTTGCACAAGTGGGGGGCAAGCTCATTTTACTTAGCGAGTACAAAGAAGACGCTAAACCCAAAACTAAAAAAAGAGAAACCCTTCAATGTTGGGATGAGTAAATTGAGTATTAGTTAACACAAAGGGCTGCCTCAAAGGCAGACTTTTTTTATACGTTACTGAATGACTCCCTTGCTTATATTGTCACAGTTATGAAAAAAATACCCACCCATAAGAAAAAGTAATGGTTCCACTTGAAATTTCTGCAATATAAGAATATCTTATGGGCAAGAGGTCCTAGTGGTTTAGGGTCAACCTCCTAAAAGAATATCTTATTGTAAGTCCTTGATTGGCCGGGGTTATAAATGAATCTTCAACAACTCACTACTTTTTGTACTGTACTCAGCGAAGGCAGCATGACAGCAGCAGCTGACAAGCTATTCCTTACTCAACCTGCAGTTAGTCAGCAAATCAGAAGCCTAGAAGAGGACATGGCAGCCTCTTTATTAGTTCGTGGCGTAAGACAAATAAAACCAACCCTACAGGGACAACTCCTTTTTGATTATGCTAAAAAAATTCTCCACCTCACTCAACAGGCTGAGGTTGCTATTCAAACTATTTCACAGGACATCTCAGGAAGTCTTAGAATAGGAACTGTAAACTCAATGGGTATGCAGCTTATAAGTCCAATTATTGGTTTATTTTTAAAACATAACTCTAAACTAAATATTAAATTAGTTTACGGAAGCTATGAGCAAATTATCACTGAAATGAAAACTAACCAGATCGATGTATCAATTTTACCAGAAACAGAAACTGAGTTTAATGTTCAACTTGAAGAGTTTGAATCTCAATTTTTATTTAAAGATGAAATGTTGCTTGTAGCCTCTGGAAGAGATAGCTCAATCCCTGGGAACATTAAAGCCTCAGAATTTAACGACAAACCCATTGTTATATACTCAGAAATGTATCCGCAATTTAAACGCTTGTTTGAAAAACAAATGATTGCTAATAAAATTGAGTTTTTACCTGTATTTGAATCTGATAATGTTGGTACTTTAAAAAGAGTGATTGAGTCTGGCCTAGGCTGGGGATTTTTACCATCTCACAGTATTAAAAAGCAAATCAGAACTAATCGTCTTGTTAGAGTGTTAGCTGAAGATTTTAAATATAATGTGAATATTAATTTATACACTCGCAGAACAGCTTCATTAAAACAATTATCTGAAGTTCTTTACAGAGCCCTTAAGCAACAGGCTTTAAACCAATAAAGTTAAAGTGCATGTCACTCTGAATTAAATATCTGCCATCCTGATTATATGCCTGTCACCCTGATTATGTGCCTGTCATCCTTAACGTAGTGAAGGATCTAGCACTAGATCCTTCACTACGTTCAGGATGACATAGCGATTTTTTACCAAATTCTAATTAAAGTCTTTGTGCGAGTAGTGCTTAACTTCACCAACTTCTTTAAGCTGAGATTCTACTTTAGACTTATCTGACAAAACTATAACTTGTAAATTTTCTGGATGAATATATTCGTTTGCCACTCTTTTGATATCTTCCTTAGTAACTTTATCCACATCAGACATATAGTTTTTAAGATAATCAAGAGGCACCCCCAAGTACTTTAAAAGCATTATATTGTAAGCAACACTGGTAGACGTTTCCAAAGCTCTTGGAAATGTACCTTTTAAATATTGCTTAGCCACTTGTAGCTCACCATCAGTTATTCCATCTTTTAAATAAAGTTTAACAGTATCATAAATGGTATTAATAGTTTCCTTCACTTTATCATGTCTTGTGAATGTATTAATTAAAAATGGACCTTTATATTTTGAGGCATTAAATGACGACCTTACAGTATAAGTTAAACCTTTTTTAACTCTTACTTCAGTTAGGAGCCTTGAGCTAAAGCCCTGCCCTAGTATTGCGTTGGCAACTCTCAAAGCAATAAAGTCTTTGTTATTCCTGGCAATACCCATATGCCCCATTCTTATCTGACTTTGCTTAACCTCAGGTTTATGAACTAAGTGAATAATACCCTTACTATCATTAATATCTGCAATTTTAAGCTCTGGCTTAGCATTAGTATTCTTAGGCCAGCTCTCTACTAACTTTTTTAAAAAGTCCTCAACTTCAGCATTTGTAAAATCACCAACAATGGCAATGGTTGACCCATTAGGGCGGTAGTGATCTTTATAAAATTTTAAAATATCATTTCTGCCCACTTTCTTTAAACTTTTCACTGAACCCGTAGTATTAAACCCATAAGGATGACCAGGATAAAGGATTTTTGACATTGCAGAACTTGCTAAATGAGAGGCATCATCTAAAGATTTTTTATTTTGAGCCGTGATCTTCTTCTTTAAACGATTATATTCAGCCCAGCTAAATTTTGGCTCAGTGATCACCTCAGTAAAATCATTAAATAGTTCTGTTTTAAATTTTGAAAGAGCTGAGGCCTGAGCAATCACATAGTCTGAACTTACGCTCACTGAAAAAGAGCTTCCTTTTTGCTCAAAGCTCTCTGA
>CALLBC010000165.1 GCA_938001965.1 uncultured Bdellovibrionales bacterium
AATGTTAAAGGCAGTTTCACTAGATTTAAAAGCTTTGTCTTTTGGGAGTACTTTAAATGGGCCACTATCAGTTTGTATAAATGCAATATTTACTTTGCCTCTAGCAGAGGTGATATGAGATTCACCAGCAGGCTGTGTCCAATAGGAGGTTGCCGGCATCCATAGTTTTTCTGCGTTTGGGTCATCGTTATGAATTAAGCCTTCAAGAACAATTCCTTTGTAAGCAACATTATGAATATGGGCAGGAGAGGAAAAGCCATCCACAAATTTCACTAAAAAACCTGTACCTTTATTTCCACCTCTGTCTCCCCAAAGGGTAGCTGCTAATGGACTTTTATCACCACGAGCTGGATTTAGTTTTTCCCATGCAGCATCCTTAGCTGCAATAACTTTTATGCTGTTAGAAGATGGTTTATTAGCCGTGTTGCTACAAGCGGTTAAGGATAAAAAGAGAGCAATAGCAATGGTATTTTTTAAATGTATAGTCTTCATATTTATAGTTTTATAATCTTGCAGTTAAAGTTTCCAGTCCCTTTTTTTGGTCTGTCCGGTAAACGGTGAACAAGTTCGACTTCAATGCATTGTACTTTGTAACCAAAGTTACTGTAGCCAACTTCCTTATCAATTGAAAGTGCATCTAAAATTTTTGCTAAGTATAAGTTACTACCAAAAATAACATTTGAGTCATCTAAAAGTTTGAAGCTATCTTCAATTTTACAGCTGGCATTTTCTGAGTCGGCTTTTATGCAGGAAAGGCTAAGTCTACTTTCGTTTAACATGCTGCCTCTGTTTGGGAATATCATAACTTTTTCAGAGCGATCAGGAAAGTCAATCAGTTGTACTGACTTGTTAAAAGATAGGCCCTCATCGTAAATATTAAATAGTTCTGTGGCTATGCTTGAGCCATTATCTAACTCATGATTGAAGAAGTTTTGTAAGTTATCAATATTTTCATTAGCAAATGTTAGGTTGGTTTGGGACATGATTACTAAAGCTAAAAATAAGTACTTAAACATTATTATATCTCCTAAAGTTCTTTTTTAAATTTTTAACTTTTAACATTATAAATGTAAATAATTTTATAAAGATTACATTGTAGAAAGGCCCCACCTCTTTTGTAGCAAAGGTCATAAAGGTGCCTAATTCTATATGCTTTCAATAGAAAGTATGGGATTAAATGAAGTGTAAGGGTCTAAAAAATAATTGACTATTTGCACTTAAAAATATGGCCTTTACCTTGCTGATTGAAATAGTTTTCAGAACCAACGACAACATTTCGACCAGTATTATCAACTCCCACACCAGAGCCAAACTCATTTCCGGTAGCTGGAGTAGTATCTTTTAATGTTGTTTTTTCAACCCAAGTGGAGCCAGTAGTATTTTTAAAAACAAACACTGCGCCAGAGTCTGTGGCTGTTTGGTCGTCTGTATCTGAGCTAATGTAAACAACCTTCCCATTGCCGGATATTGTTATTGCTGCACCAGCAAAATCGTCTACACCAGGCCCTGCATGCTCTAATTTGGCTTCTTGAGACCATACACCTCCTGATAGGCGAAAAACATAACTAGAGCCAGCATTACTTGTTGTTCCAGCAGTTGTATCCTCCTTAGGAGATCCTGCAACAAGAACATCTCCATTATCATTCATAGACATGCCCTCACCAAAATCATCATCTGCAGCTTTATCCGAGGCTAGAAGTTTTGAATGTTGAGTCCAAGTTGCGCCAGAGCGAGTAAACACATATACAGCGCCAGTATTTGCCGCTCCACCATCATGAGCATCAGCTGATATGGCTGCGGTATTACCATCACTTGAAATATCTACAACTGAGCCAAAGCTGTCGTGAGTGGTAGTATCAGAGCCTTGAATTTTAGCTTGCTCTGACCATGTTGCACCAGATTTTTGGAACACATATGCAGAGCCGGCATTTGTCCCCCCGGTATCCTCATTATGTGCTCCGACTATAATAGTTGATCCATTTTTTGAAATAGCAACTGAGTACCCAAACTCATCGTCAGCTTGCTGATCACTAGCTGTAAGTTGCGCAGTTTCCGTCCAAGTGGCTCCGGACTTCTCAAAAACATAGGCCATACCTACCTTCAAAGGGGCTGAATCATCATCTTGATATTTAGTCCCAATCACAATTGTATTGCCATCACCACTTATGGAAATACTTTCACCAAATTGGTCATGCTCGGGATTACTTGAGCCTCCTGTAATTTTTTGTTGCTCAGTCCATACACCGGCCACTTTGGTAAAAATATAAGCTGAGCCAGCATTGTCATTGCCGCTATTATTTTCTTTCCAGGCTCCAACAACAAAAGTAGTGCCATCACTAGACATGGCTACTCCACGTCCAAATCTATCATCTGAAGACTTATCTGAAGCTTCAATAGTGTTCTTATAATTATATTCATGGCTACAACTACTTTTCCAGAAAGCAAAGGGGATATATTGGGCTGAAACTCCAAAGCCAAGAAAGGCAAAAATGCTAAGAAATAATGAATAGGTCAGTTTAGTATACACTTTAAAATATCCTTATTAAAAAGTTTTGTTCTAAAAAATGAGTATTTATGTTTGCTCAATAAAGAACTCTTAATAATTATACATATTTGATAAAATTAAATCAATTGTAAACACAAATTGAGACATAAATATGGTTTAAACTGAATAAAGTCTTAATTTAGTCGAAAAATAAATATTTAGATAAAATTTAATCGATTAGGGTCGCAAGTTGAGGTAAAAATATGAGTTTTTTTGATTAAAAAAAATAATTGTACTTATGTTTATTTATTTTAAATCTTGTTTCTAAATCTAAAGCTGGAGTTCTTATTTTTAATTTATGTAACTACTGTAAATTAACTTTAAAAGTGCCATGGGAACTTAGAAAAATCACGTGGACGTTTTTCTAAAAAGGCATCTTTGCCTTCGCTGGCTTCATCGGTGTCATAAGCTAAGCGAGTAGCTTCACCAGCAAATACCTGTTGCCCAACCATGCCGTCGTCAGTGAGATTAAAGGCAAACTTTAACATGCGAATAGCGGTGGGACTTTTAGAGTTAATTTCTTTACACCAAGCGAGGGCTTCAACCTCTAAATCTTTATGGTCAATAACCGCATTAACCATGCCCATTTCAAAAGCTTCTTGAGCGCTATAATTGCGACCTAAGAAGAATATTTCACGAGCCCTTTTTTGCCCAACCATTTTAGCTAGGTATGCTGATCCATAGCCACCATCAAAGCTTGCCACATCGGCATCAGTTTGTTTAAAAATGGCGTGCTCTTTACTGGCTAGTGTTAAGTCACAAACAACGTGTAAAGAGTGACCACCGCCCACGGCCCAACCAGGAATTACACAAACAACCACTTTTGGCATAAAGCGAATAAGCCTTTGTACCTCTAAGATATGTAAACGGCCGTGACTAATTTTATCGCCGTACTTATATCCGCTTCTGCCGCGCATTCTTTGGTCACCACCAGAGCAAAACGACCAACCACTATCTTTTGGAGAGGGACCGTTGCCAGTTAATATAACGGTACCCACGTCTCGCGACTGGCGTGCATGCTCTAAGGCTGTATAAAGCTCATCTACTGTTTGTGGGCGGAAGGCATTGCGAACCTCTGGACGATTAAAGGCAATACGAACGGTGCCTTGGTTTTTGGCCTTATGATAAGTTATGTCTGTGAATTCAAACCCTTTTACTTGGTTCCAATCGTCGGAATTGAAAATTTCACTTACCATTTTACATACCTCACAAGCTTATATTGACTGAAGGAGTACTTGTACATAATAAATCTACTTTAAACAAGTTTTTACACGGCTACACGTAGGGTGAACTATGAAATTTTTAATCTTATTCTTAATTATGTTTAATATAAATAGTGTTTTAGCTTTTGAGCTAGAGTCTATAGAGCAGGAAATATGTAATTCTCAAGCTGATCATGTAATGGATATTTGTGAAAAGTATGAAGGTGATGTTCTGAAGCGTTGTTTGGTTAACGAAATGGAAGTTCAAGATTTTTATTTACGAAAAAACTTTATTATTGATAGTGATCTTACAGTCTTTTGTCTTCCTAATATTCAGTTTAATAACTTAGATTTTAGTAATTAAAGCTTAATAATAAAATAAATTTATAATTAGAATAACCGAGGAAACTTTGATGAAGAGCTCTCGTTTTATAATTTTAATTTTATCTAAAAACTAATTCAACAAACCCTAGTTTGAAGTTAAAAATGTGAAAATTCACTTTGAGTAAAGTGAATTAGTTTTTAGACTGAAGTAGTGCTTCCAGGCTAGACCTAAGAATAGAATATTATTTTAGTAATTATTTTCGATTCTTTCCATCTGGTTAAGTATTTTTTTTAAAAATGTAAAACTAAAGAAAATTTACACTCTAAGGCTTAGGTCTATACTAATTTTAATATCAATTTCTAAATGATTAAAATAACTACAAAAGATTATTTGTCTGGCAGCCATATTATTTCATTGTCTTGCTCTAAGCTTTCAAAATTAAAACGGATAATAGTTATACGTTCTTCGCTGAAACATAGTTCATTTTGAGTATGTTCCAATTTGAGAACTAAAAAAAAGTCTAGTTTAGCTAACATTACCAAATAACTAGACTTTTCTAGTCAAAATTAAGTTCATACACTCTAAGAAGCTATAAATGGATCAAGTTTTTGAGACATATGCCGATTTATAATGAGTCAGCATAGTCCAACTTTGAGAAATAATAGCTAAATAAATTTGTAACTAAATAAATGTGGGATAACTAGGGGAACTCGAATGAGCAAGTATATTGCGATAGTAACAATAATGATATCAACGGCATTTGTCGCCTTTAACTTTCAAAACTGTGCAAAGTCCAGTTTTACTCTAAGGGAAGCAATTGATTCAAATGGTGTTGCCGGATTAAAGGCATTTCCAACATCTTGTAGAGAGTACTATGAAAATGGTGCCTGTACGGATGGAACATATACAGTTGATCCAGATGGCAACGGCACAGGAATGGAGCCATTCGATGTGTTTTGTGACATGACAAACCATGGTCGAACTCTAGTGGTAAATGCTCCGCAGGCTGGGTATCAAAATATTCCAGAAATGACGAACTTACCAACTGCGACTACACATGGTCGTCTTCCCGATTCGGTAATTTCCCATTACTTAAACTCTTCCCAAAACTCTCAATATAATAACGTTGTTGTTGATGTTGCCACTGGGCAAGACAACCACACGGTTTCATTAAACTCAAACTCTTCAGCCGCCCAAGGTCAATATGTGATTATGGATACGGCCAATAATCTTTGTGATAATTACGATTCAGGAGTAGATGGTGCTGCCTATACTGCTGGTAATTATTGGCAATTTGGTAACGGATCTGGAGATGGATTTATTGGTTACTTAGATGATCAAACTAGTGCTAACCCATATACTGGTTTCATGGCTGAGCTTGCTACTGCCACTGATAAAGCTTGTAATATGGTAGGTCCAAAACCGACTAGTACATATGCAAAAGGTGCGATGTGGATTGTTGAAAATCCTAATTCACACTCAGCCTGTGATCAGCCACCAACTGCAGTTAATGGTGGATGGACTAACTGGGCTCCATGGACAGACTCAACAGCTTGTGATGCCACTTGTTCTAAAACACAGTCGCAAGTACGTACTTGTACAAACCCAACTCCTTCAGCTGATGGAGCCGATTGTTCATTACTTGATGGTGGTGCAGCAATTGAATATCAAACTGTTTCTTGTTCTGCAGGTGAAGGCTCTTGTCCTGCTGACCCAGTAGATACTGATGGTAATTGGACTCCTTGGAGTAATTGGACGGATTATCAACCTTGTGATGCTTATTGTAATAAGCAACAACTTCAAACAAGAACTTGTACAAACCCAACTCCAACTGGAAACGGGGCTGATTGTTCTGCTATAGATGGCGGAAACTCTTCAAACATTCAATTAGTACAATGTCAGCCGGGAGAAGGTTTATGTGCTCCATTACCAATACATGGTGGATGGACTTCATGGGCTCCATGGCAAGACACTGCACAATGTGGTACCAACTGTTTAAAACCGCAAGAGCGTGCAAGGGATTGTACAAACCCTACACCGCAAAATGGTGGTAATGATTGTTCTGCTTTAGATGGTGGAAATGCTGTTGATACAAAAATGGCAAGTTGCCAAGATGGAGAAGGTTTATGTGATACCACTCCTCCAATTGATGGTAACTGGACAAACTGGACTCCATTTGCACCACATAGCGCATGTACAGCCTCTTGTGAAAAAGAAGTTGTAAGAGTAAGAGCTTGTACAAACCCATCTCCTCAAAATGGTGGTGCTGACTGTTCTGCTATTGACGGTGGAAATGCTCAAGATATTGAAGTTAGAAATTGTACTTATGGTGAGGGCTTATGTCAGCCAACTCCAATCCCAGGTGGCTATACGCCATGGACAAATTGGACACCGGCAGGACCTTGTGATCAGTATTGTAAGCAACATATTGTTCAAACTCGTTCTTGTACAAACCCAATTCCACAATTTGGTGGAGCTGATTGTTCGTTACTAGGTGAGAGCATTAAGTCTTACGTTAAGGAATGTTCTATTGGTGATGGTTTATGTAATGGTTTAGCAAAAGTGATCATCTTAGGTCAAAACCCTGAGAACTACGGTACAAACCCTGCAGGAACTGTAGTTGATCATACAATTACTTATAAGAACGTAGGTGGTTTGGTAGCTTCCAACTTAACTTACTCCGGTGTTGGAAGTCCGTATGTGTTTAAAGGTGGGAACTTTCCTGGTACAGGCGGAACTTGTGTCCAAGGTGGAACATTACAGCCAAACTCAGTTTGTAATGTTGTAATTTCATTAGTTTCGAATACACCGGGAACATATGATGACACAATTGTTTTAGATTATAATGATGGTCAAAATGATGGCCAGTTAACTCGTGACTTAACAGGTATTATTGAGGAATCTCAATATGGAAACGCCGATGTTGTATTAGTTGGACCAGGTGACTTTGGAACTACGGGACCAGGTGTACCAACTCACTTAAATGTTACGGTTAAAAACCAAGGAACAGATCCTGCAACGAATTTATCGGTGCCAGCGATCGATCCAAACTTTTACTTACAAAATGGTACAACTCCAACAGCTCCGGGAACATACCCTGGTAGCAACGGAACTTGTGGTACAACTCTAGCCCCAGGTGAAGAGTGTACTATTGCATTGACTTGTAACCCAATAAACACTGGTACAAAGCAAGCACAGCTGCAATTAAACTTTAACGCAGGAACTGCAGACAACTCAGCATCACTACCTTTAATTTGTAGAGCTGATGAAAACTGTCCGACTTGTCCAGTTGATGGTCAATGGGGTCCATGGAGTGAATGGGCTAAAAAAGGTGAGTGTGGCGAAGATTGTGAAAAAACAGAAAAGCGTTACAGACAGTGTAATAACCCTGCACCACAAAATGGTGGAGCAGATTGTGTTGGTGACGACGTAGCTTCAAGAACGGGGACATGTGACCCAGGTGAAGAGTTCTGTCCATTACTTGCTAAACTTCAAATCACTGGTAACCAACAGTACGGAACATTGACTGTAGGTGAAACATCTCCAGATCATACGTTCACAGTTAAAAATATTGGTGGACGATCAGCTGTAAATGTTCAGCCGCAAACTCCAGCAACATTAGTTCCAACTTACTTTAATGCAAATGGTGGAACATGTTTAACAACAACCACCTTAGCAGTGAATGCAACTTGTACTTTAGTTTACAACTACCAGCCTGCTGTGACTGGTACGCATTCAACTCCAATTGGTGTTGACTATAACGACGGTGCTGAAGATCAAGATGTTGGTTTAACAATTGTTGGTTCTGCCAATGATAAGCCGGCGGCTTTAACAGTAACTGGTAACGGTAACTTTGGAACACAATCTGTGAATGGTAGTGAGTTTAGAACATTTACTTTAGAAAACGTGGGGCAAAGACGTGCCACATCAATGCAGTTTAACGGTGTTGATCAGCCATTTGTAAGAACAGGTGGTTCATGTAGTGGAACACTAGATGTTGGTAAAAAATGTACTCTAGTTTATAGATACAGTTCTCCAACGCCTGGTAACCACCCAGATGTTCTAGAAGTGGCTTACAACGATGGAGTTTCTTCACAAACAATTACGCAGATGTTAGAAGGTGATACTAAAGTTGATCCAGCAAAACTAAATATGGTTTGTAACCCTAGAAATCATGGAACGGTTCAAGTTGGTGCAACAGCAACTTCAACTTGTACAGTGACAAACTCTGGAGGGGCACCGGCAAGTGGTTTAGCGCCAACTGGTATTACTGCACCATTTGCTCACACAGGTGGAACTTGTAATGCAAATACAGTTGTATTACCACCAGCACCTGGATTGCCAGTAAATGGAGCTCCAGTGCCGCCGGCTAATGGAGTTTACAGTTGTACTTATGTATTTACATATGCACCAACGGCTCCAGGAAGCCACGCTCAGCCAATAAATATTGGTTATAGCAGTGGTGATGGTCGAGGAACAGTTGCGGATAGAATTACAGGTAAGGCCAAAGAATTACCAGCTGACTTAACATTCAACGGAAATAAAGATTTCGGAAATGTAACAGTTGGTCCAAACGGAACTGCTACTCGTACATTCACTGTTGTTAACAACGGTGGTTGTACAGCTAAGAATTTAAGATTACTTAGCTTAGTAGATCCGTTCAGCAGAAGTAACCCACCAGGAACTTGTGGTGCAACTTTAGCAAAAGGTCAAAGTTGTACTTACATTGTTGACTTTAAACCTGGCCAAGCAGGTGCTTATAGCAAAAATATTAGATTTGCATATAACAACTGTGAACGTCCAGTGGTTGATACACATCAGTTCACGGGTAATGCTGATTACACTTTAGCTCGATTAGTGGGTTCCATAACTCCTAATGACTTAGGTGTATTAGATGTGGGTGGCCATAGCTCAGCAATTGTGACTGTAACTAATAATGGTGGTCAGCCAGCCACTGGAATTTTAATTTCTGGCTTAGAAAACCCTTATACACAAGAGGGTAATTGCCCATCAACTTTAGCAGCGGGAGCAAGTTGTAGCTTCAATGTTCATTTTGATCCATCAACATCAGGTACATTTAATGATTTTGTAGTTGTTGATTATAATAATGGTAAATCTGAAGGAAGTTACAAATTACCAATCACAGGTAGAGCTAAAGCAAATCCTGCGAATATTGTAGTAACTTGTATGTCTGGCTTTGGAGTTCTTGATAAAGGTGAAGTACAACAAAGAACTTGTGAAGTAATGAATATGGGTGGTTCTTCGGCCACAAATGTTACTTACGGTGGGTTTACTAAGCCACCATTCCACCAAGTGGGATCAGATAAAACTTGTGGTAAAGTTATCGCAGCTGGTGAGAGATGTAATGTGCACTTAAGGTACACATGTACAACACCAGGAAAGCATAAGCAGAGTTTAACTATTAAATACAACAATGGTTACGGAAAGTACTTAACGTCCATTGATGATCTAGTTGGTGAGTGTAAGCCAGCTGTACCACCTGTGAATGGTGGGTGGACTAGGTTTGGTGGTTACATTGATGTAACAACTTGTACACCTGGTGCTAAAACTAAAACTGTTAGAGGTTATAGAGAGTGTAGTAATCCATCACCAGCAGCAGGCGGACTACAGTGTCTTAAGCTTGATGGAACTCGTGGCTTAATCGAGTACAAAGAAGAGCAAAAAGAATGTCAGCAAGGTGCATGGGGCCCATGGAGTCCTTACACAGTAACTTGTAAAAATGGTGTTAAAACAAGTAAGCGTTGGAGAAAGTGTGAGCCAAATGGTTTCTTATGTAAGAAAGCTAATGGCCAATATGCTACATCCGAAGACCAAACTGTAACGGGCACTTGTCCAATTCCAGAGGCAAGCTTACAAATTAACTGTCCAGCAACAATGAAAGAGGGTGATCAAGTAAGTTGTTCTGTACAAAATGTAGGAAAGTGCGTTGCTAAAGGCATAAACATGACTGCTGGTGCTCCGCTAAGCCTTAAAAATACTGCAACAAGTAATTGCGGTACTAGTAATGGAGTTATAGGAATCGGTGCTAGTTGTAAAATTGATGTGAAATGTCCTAAGCCATTAGGGCAAGCAGCTGCTAGTTCAGTTGTAAAAGTAAGTTATAACAACTGTAAAACAGGTGCTGTAGTTACGGATACAATTAAATGTACAGGTGTTGTAGAGCCACCAGCTGTATGGGGACCATGGAGTTCTTGGACAATTGGAGCATGTAACAACGGTAAAAAGAAGTACTCTAGATGGAGAAAATGTACTCCTAACGGTAAAAAGTGTAAGCACTCTAAAACAGGTGCACTTGTAGAGACTGAGGACTTCCATAAGTATGTTGATGTACCGGCTTGTAACGTAGCAACATGTACAGTTGTTCCATCAATCGGAACGGCATTGCCACCAGCTAATGTTGTACAGGCTGAATTTAAGAAAAGATCTGGTGGAAATTTCCATAAGTTATACTTACCACAAACAGGAACACAGTTAACACAAGCTGCTTACTCGCAGTGGAAACAGTTCATTAAGTTTGAAAAGTGTGTAATTCCTGGGAAGCCAGTTCAGTGGAAAGTAAAAGATTATACTTCTCCAGTTAGAACTTGTGAGGCCTTTGGTTCATATGGTTACAGAGGAGATAACAGTCAGTATACAATCCCTTGTAATATGAATAAAAGCGGTGTGTGTTCTAAGAATTGGTTAGATGGTAGAAATCATGGTTATAGTTCATGTATGTACAGAGTTCATAACGGTGGTGGTTTACCAGCAACGGCTAAAGATCAAATCGTAAACGGTAAGAAACTACGTTTCTGTGCTGTGGATGCAAGTTGTAGCACTGCAAGTACTTGTACTGGAACTTGGGGGTCTTGGACAGCATACGGTTGTAACAGTAAAGGTTACAAAGCTAAGTGGAGAAAGTGTCCTGCCGGTAAAACTTGTTATGATGCTGTGAAAAAGCAATGTACTACCACTATGGATGAGCACTCTACCACTGAAAAGTGTAATGAGTTTGCTTGTGGTCCTAAGTATCACAACAATAATTTAATTTCTGTTGAGGCGGAGTGTTCTAGTAAAAGAATTGTAAGAAATGGACATGCTTGGACTAACAGAAATACTGCTGGTGCTAGTGGAGGTGTTGCCCTAGAAGGTGGACCTGATAGAGGTCAAAAAGTGAGTTACCCTTCAATTAGTGGTTCTCCAGAAGTTCAATACCGAATTAACTTTCCGGCAGCAGGAAGATATGCAGTTTGGGTTAGAGGTTGGGGGGATGCCGATGGATCAGGTAAAACTCTTCATCGAGATAACACAAATGGTGAAGGTAAAAAAGATAGTGTTCATGTTGGTATAGGTGGTAGCGCAACTACTGCTAAGCAAATGGATCACTTCCCAGCTAATAGATGGTTCTGGTCAAATGATCGTAGAGGAACTTCAGCTAAGGCTTACATTGATGTACCGAGTGCTGGATTACATACTGTATCAGTATGGATGCGTGAAGATGGGTTTATCTATGATAAGTTAATCTTCAGCAGAGGAAGTTACTCGCCATCTGGAACAGGTCCTAACTAATCAGTTTTAAAAAAATTGAATAAAAAAAGCTCTTCTTCGGAAGGGCTTTTTTTTTGCCTAAGAAATTTTATAAAGTGGCATGTAATTTTATTTCATCAAAAGCACCTAAACACAGCGAATTATTATGCGGTTTAAGCGATTCTCAAAAGCCATTTATTCGAGTTGAGATAATAATTACTGTTAAACATTTGGGCTGTTTTAGGAGGTGAAATTACCTTCTATATCAATAGTAAATTCAGTAACTTAGGAAGGGGGATAAGTGTTAGAAATCTAACAGGTATGTAGAAAGTTCCTGTATAAATCCTTACAGTGTATAACAGTTTTTGTTAGTGGTATAAATAGTTCATACACAACTAGGAGAATTTATATGAAGTTAAAGTTTATTCTGGCAGGCTGTTTTTTACTTTTTTCTTTTAACTCATTTGCCTCAGAGACTTTAAATTCTAATAATACAAATACAATTGAGTTTTTTGGTTTTGGCTCTCAGCCAACAGAAAACCTTTGTACTGTTATAGATGGCGACTCTACTTATATACAAATCGCTTCAGTTTATGAAGAGGTGCAGGCTTCAAGACAGTATATGTCTTACAATTGTCAGCAAATTAACTTAATTGGAAGCTCTGTGGAAATTTTAAATAATGTTTGTGAGAAAATTGCTCAAGAAGAGTCTGATGATAATTGGATAGTATCGAGGATTGATACTGATTTCTTAGAAGTGCATGAGTTATCATTAATAAAAAATATTAAGAGTTGCGATTAGTAAAGACAAGAGACTTCAGTAGATAGTAAACAGCCAGAATTAAGAACTTTATAATCATTAAAATCAATTACTATGCTAGGAATGTAGAAGTTCATGTTTCCTTCTGTCTTAAGGTAAATATCAAAAATATCTTTTTCATAATCACTTGAGTTTGCTATACCGCCTTTAGATTTCCATTTAAGACGAGCTTTTCCGTACTCTATAATATTAGTTAAAAATGTATCTACTTCCTCTGCTTTAAGTGTGAAAAAGTCTCTTTCTGCTGAGGCTACTCTGGTTATACTTGGTGAAAGGGCAAAGCCAAAAAAACCTATCATAATAGCCTCTGACTTTATTCGACTTTGTCTGTCTATAATAGATCTATAAGTTTGAATTCCGGAAAGCCAAAAAGTTATGTCGTTTTTTAGGAGCTTATTTTGTTTGCCGATTTGGATAAGCCCTTTAACTATCCACGCGCTTGTGAGAAACATACCAAACATATGTGTGGTAGGCATAAAGAAGGTTGATGCACCAGCGGACATAAGAGCTAAATTGACTTGGCTATTGAATTTTTTGCGATTTTTAAGTACTCGGTTCACCTCATACATTAAGCTTTCCCAAGCTAAGTGATCCGTAAAGGGGTTACCATTATCTAGTTTTAGTTGTTGTCGCTCCTCAGGTAGGCTTCTATACATTTGAATAAGTGAAAGTAAGTCTTCGTTGTTGTCATAATTTTTTATATTTAATTTTTGCTGTTCTAAGAAAGAAATATATCTTTCATAGGCTTGAGCAATAGAGTCTTTTGATACAACAGGGTTATCAATAAATAGTAGTAATGGCTCTTTTGAAATTAGATCAGTAATTTGATATAAATAATAACTTCGTAATTTATTGGTTTGATAGTAAAAATTATTTCTTTTAGGGCCTAAATTTGTGATTTTCCCCTCAGGTTGAGTTAAGTTTGATCTATGTTTAGGGGAGCTATGAGTATAGTTCATGTATTCTTGAAACTTTTTGTTTTCAACTTCCCAGTTTTCATTTATTTGAGCATGAGATTTACTGAGTACAAATTTAGTGTAACTATACTCGTAGGCTGTTAATTCTAACTTTCTAAGCCCGGCTTGTTTTAAAATTTTATTTGATAAAAAATGGACATCAAGCACGTCAGTGATTTGCTCTTTGCTCAAACCTAAGTAGTGATAGGCTGCAATTAAGCGCCTAAAAATGGAGTTAGACTTTTTGAATTGAGTAAGTCGAGACTTAATTTTTGCTTTAAATTTTTTATTGCAATTCATATCACCTAAATAGCAATATTGATTATGCCTTAGTTGGCTAATTGCCTTATCAACTTCTTGGACAGCAAATAATTTTAAGCCATCAATCGCCCTAAGATGGTCTTCATTGAAAATAAATTTTCTTTTGGGTAAGCCGTAATCAGGATGATCAGTAGCTCCTTTTAAATGCATTGGCTTTGGAGGTAGAGGAGCAAGGAGTGGTTTAGAATGAATGCTTGTGTGGTCATTAGTAATATTACTATTATAGTTGTATTCAGAAAGGCTCTCATGCTTTCGTTCTGTAGCATTTGCTATAAATGCTGTAAGTAATATTAGTATTGTTAAGCATATAGTTTTCAAGTAACGTCTCCTACCTCTAATTAAAGCAAAGAAAGGGCCAAGTAAGTTGCTGAAAATTTTAAGTAAAAACAGGTAGTTAGGTGGTAAAAAATATTTGTTTATTATGGAGAAATTACTAATAAACTGACGTAAATTGTTACTAGAAGCACTTTGTGAGTTCTTTGCTGGCCGCCAAGAGAGGGTACAGTTAGTCTTGAGTCAGTTTGCCCACGTTAGTTATTACGAGAGTAAGAGCAAGTAATGCTGGTAGGGCTTGGACAATTAAGATGCTTTTACTTACAGAGTACCAGCCATATAGTCCTGCAATTAGTATACAAGATAAGAAAAATACTTTTAAAGCGTGGCTCATTTTTCCTTTACTAAAAAACAAAGCCCAAATTAAGCCAGCGGCTAAGAAACCATTATACAGTCCTAGGTTGGCAGCTAGCTTTTGGCTTTGCATGGCAAACTCAGGAGACATCTTAAATATTTTTTGTCCAATTGGTTTAGTGTATAAAAACATTTCAAGTATTAAAAAACCAATATGCTCAATAGCAATAAAAGTTACTAGGCTATTTATTAATACTTTCATGTCATTTCCTTAGCTCATACTCTGTGAACTATGAGCATTTAGTTAAGTAAATAAGCTACATTGAATAGCCTAGCTTTAGATATCCGTCGATGAGTCCATTGTCGGCATTTTCATAGCTTTGGTTTTCATAGTTAAAGTCAAATCCCATAAATAGTTGCGAGCTTCCAAAGTAATAGTTAATCATTGTTTTTAATCCAAAGCCACTATCGTAATTAATGCCATCAACTTCTTTAGACAATATAAAGCTTGGTCTAACATCAATAGTTAAATCAGATGGGTTACTTATTGAGAACGGCAGGAGGATGCTTGGGCCTAACTTAATAAAACTTTCATTGGTTACTAAAATTGTTGAGCTAGTAATTAGAACGCTTCTTGGTGTATTAGCACTTTCTGCAAAAAATCCGACTCGAAAATTAGAATTTAACCAATAGCCTAAATTAAAACCAAAGCTTAAATATAACTTTTTATTTTGGCTAACGGCTAAGTTGACAGGGTCTTTAAATTTTCTAAAGTCTGCTTGTGCAAATAGTTCAGTTATTAATTTAGGAGTTAAGTTTAAGTTAATGTTAGCTCCTAAATGATATGAAGCATCTGTGTTTAAAGAAGTGGATGTGGAGCTTGGTTTGTCCTCATTTGAAGCTCTGCTCATGCCAAGCCCGCCCCATAAGTGGAAAAACCTATTCTTAGATTCTGCAACTGGGCTCATCCCTGCAGGCTCTTGCTGCATTGGTTCTGGAGGAGGAATGTTTGTAACTCTAGGTGTTGGCTCGGTATGTGTTTTTTCAGTTTTTAAATTAATGGGCTCGTTTGTTACATCAATTTGATTATTGCCCATACCACTTAGTTTTATAATAAGTGCACTGTACCCCTTACAGTTTCGAAGAGCACTAATTGGAATGTTGAGGCTCTCACCGTAACTTAAGATGTTCCCTTTATTGTCCACGACGTTAGGATTGTTGTTACGTATTTCATTCACCCAACTTCTATTAGACCAGTTTGGTTGCACTCCTATCTCACGTAGGATCTGTCCTAATCCATCTTTACTATTTGTTATGGTGGTGGCGACCCAGCTACCATTACCGTCTTGAGAGTAGTTAAAACGAGCGTGAGCAGATACTGAAAATAGTAAACATAAAGAGAGTATTAAGGGGATAATTTTGTTGAAGTTTTTTGTTGATTTCACGACCTATCCTTTAGTTAATTTTGCATGTCTAAGGTTTGTTTATATTTTTAAATTAATTAACATATATAAGAATAATAAAATTACTTTCTAAACAAAAGTCCAGGAGCCAATTAATATGAAAAAATTAATTTTTATAATCTGTGTACTATCACTAATGTTTGTTACATCGTGTGACTCTACCCATACTAGCGGAAAGGGATCTAGCTCTTTCTTTAGTTCCGTACTGTTCGGTCCATTAGCTGATTGCGGGGGTTCGGCATGTTTATAAATATAATTCGATTTTTAATTTTTTTATTAATTTCATTTAGCTTTGTAACTTCAGTTTTTGCAACTAATGCCACTGACCCAGCTAATCGTGCACGAGCATTGTATTACTATGTGAATGGTCCTCCAGCAGAAGGTTACCCAGCTGGGTATAATGGCCCAGCGGGTCCTTCAACAGGTTTATTAGATTATTTTAATTCAATAATTTACGACCCTAGTGTTGAGCAAGCATTTGCTGATACTGGTGTTGGCTCTTGTTCTGAAATTCCTGGCTCTGGTTTTTTAGCATTACCTAGTCACACATTGGGTAATATTAGTTTTGAATATACGGTCGGTAAAAAAGTAGTACCGTCTCACTTTTTAAAAAGTGGAGAAAGTGTATATCAAAAAGGTTTAAAAGTTTTATTAGGTACTACTCATATAGCGACAATAGAATTGAACTGTCCAGACAGCAGTGGAACAGCCACTGGTTATATGTCTCGTCAAGATGGAAACCGTCAGGTGGAAGTTTATTTTCAATATGAAATTGGATCCAAAAGAAGACAGTTAGATATTTTCTCTACAAATGTAGCCAATGATGATGAAAAGTTTGCTGCTCGAATTGAGACCACTGATGGTGTTGATTATAAGATCTGGGGTGTTAAAACATCTGATGGAGCTGATGGTTCTTATGGTGTTGCTGTCTCTGGTAATAAAAACAGTAAAAAGGCAAACATTAAAGTAGTAAAGGACACTGACACAGCTCCTGATAACACGGTGACTGTAGATGATGGTGTGCTTAAGTGTGTTAACTTAAATAATAATACTGAAGACCAAACAGCTGGGGCTTGTGCAGTTGCAGTTGAAGACCCAGGTAAAAGTGTAAAAGGTGATGA
>CALLBC010000166.1 GCA_938001965.1 uncultured Bdellovibrionales bacterium
AGAAACTTGACTCTACACTGGCACCTTTTTTTGAAGATAGTTCAGGAGATTAGGGTACACTTTATATATGGACAATTTTAGTTTCATCACTATGCAAACATTTTTAAGCCGTTTTTAACCAGCTAAAAAAGTCATTTACAATTATTCAACAGGTATCTGCTGAAAATCTCCATATATTACATAAAGTCCTTTTTGTTGATCGCTTTCAATAACTTCCAAAGTATTAGTTTCTGGATCAAAAATTAAATTTATGACAACTTCATTAAACTTTTTTATATTCTTAGGAGGAATATAAAATTCAAAATTTACTTCTAATTCAAATTTACTATCTCGTTGTTTCAATGGAGTAACTTTTACTTTTTTCCATTTTGCAGGGCTTAACCTTCCCCCTCCTCCAAATCTACCTTTTTTAGCGGCGGCAGAATTACGATTTCTCAAACACTTATAATCAACTTTACTTATTTCAGATATAAGTTTTACCCTAGAGTTAAACTCATATGAGTTACGGAGCTCTACAATAGGAATTTTAATCACTGCTGCTAAACTTTCTTCTTTAATAGAGCGAGTTTCACCCACTCTATTAATACAAGTTACATTTTCAGAGATCTGATTGATTGTTTTTGAACTTACACTTGTTGATAAAAAAAATACGGTCATAAAAAATAATAAATAAATATTTAGCATAATAAAACCTTTGAATTTTAGACTTTAGGTAACGCTCTAAAGTTCTGGTATTAACCGATACTTTAAAACTGGTTTATTTTAATCTGAGTATAGTGTAACAATATTAATCTGATTATAAAATAGGGTAAGTAATGATTACAAAAAGCCTCCAAAGTGTCTAAAATATAATCGCGAGAAAAAATTTAGATAAAACAACTGGGGAGGCTCTTACTAAAAAAAAGCCATTAGATTTATTTCCCAATGGTATGACTTGAGTATATAGGTTCAAGCTAGACCAAGTACCGTTTTAAGAATCATAAAATAAAACTTGTTTATTAATATTTTTTTGAGATAATATTAAAACAAATTAATATTTATTTAGGTACACAGACAAAGAGAAAAAATAAGTATACTTAGTAATTTAATAAATAACTAATAAGGTAGCATCATGAGTGAAAATATATTAACTATAAGTGCTCTAATAATATATGTATACTTTTTACTTCGTCCTGCAAAGAAAATTATCATATTACTCAACTGAAAAGTGAAACCTCTACTCCACCAACAATATGTGATGGTAAAGGGTATTGCCGAGTGTTTGTTACAGATACTCCGATTCTAGGAGATGCTATTGGAGGAATATCAGGAGCTGACAATAAGTGCGCAATCAACCCGAATAACCCAAGTGATGGTGCAACATTTAAAGCAATGCTAGTTCACGCAGGTGTTCGTAGAGCTTGTTCTCCACCATCTTGCTCTGGTGGAGTCTCAGAACATATAGATTGGGTTTTATATCCTATTCAGGAGTACAGAAGACTGGATGGCACTGTTATCGCTACAACCAATGCTAATGGCATATTCACATTTCCTCTCGTAAACTCTTTTGGTGTCTTTGGAGATGATGCATGGACAGGCCTTACTAGTGACTTTCAAGTAGATAACTCTCCAGGCATAACTACTTGTAATAACTGGGGAGCCCTTCGCCCCACTTCTGACGAGGGAGCAACCTCAACTCCAACATCAGTTAACAGCGATGCTCAATACTAAAAAGGCAGTTGAGTTATATTACTCTGTATTCTCAAAAGTTTTCAGGCAAAAAATTTAAAGCCTTATTGCACAGATGATCAATTCGCAGAAGGTTTACTTAAAACTGCAAATATCTCACTATCTGGACACGAATTATTGCCTATATAGATCACTATGGGCTAAGCCAGAGCTTTACTTGGGTTACAAATTGCTACAGCTACCTTGTCAACTTAACTGGCCCTAACTGAAATATTAATTAACTTATTTTTTGCGCAATATAAATAAATTTAATTTAGTTTTGCTGTATACAATAAATTGTTGGCACTACTTCAGACTAGAAAAAATGGCTTTAAATCTCAAGAATATTTCTAGGTTTATTTTTAAAATAGAAGTAATTTAACAAATACTATTTTATTTAATAAAATCAAACACTTAAAGGGATGGCTGCGCAGCCTTAATTACACTCTCAACATATTTGTTTTTCAAGCTACAAAGCCCCAGTAATCAAGACTTGTTGATGGGTTTGAAAATGCCATAATAGTAACTAATTCAACAACTAGGGGCTATAGCCATGAGGCAATTAATATTTTTAATATTTATATTTTCACTGAGCTCAGCACAAGCAATTAATGTTCAGCAATTCTCACGTTCAAACTCTTTAACATATGAAATGATTGAAGATGCAAGGTTATCAAGTAGCCATGTTATAAATCATTACACCTGGTTATTCAATCTAGGCATATCCTACGTTGATCAACCCTTAACTGTTAAAAATTCGGACAACTCTCAACAACTAGATTCAATTATTGAATCTATGCAAAGTGTTCATCTAGGTGTTGCATACTATATAAAGCCATGGTGGCAGCTTGCAGCCAATACTTCCTTTTCTCACTTTGAAAGTAACTCCAGTGGTTCAATTAACGAATTTCAGGATATTGATTTAAAGTCAAAATTTAGAATTTATAATGGCAAAAGAAATGCTTTCACCATTATGCCAATAGCTTCCATTCCGTTAAGTGGCGGTGAAATAACAATTCAAGACAATGCCAACCCTCCAGAAGTATATGGAACTGATGAAGTACTGTCTGACTCTGGTGTGGGGCTGGGAGCCTTTTTAATTTATGAACATTTATTTAAACACTTCCAGCTTTCTTTAAATTTAGGATACAAAATTAACTCAAAAGCTAGGTTTATTGATGATTCTGGAACAACACAAATTGATAAACGTGAACTTTTAACAGCTGGCCTAGGTGCCTATATCCCAGTTCATAAAAGAGTTGGAATCAATGTAGAATACTTGCAAAATTTTTCTAAACCCATATTTGATAGTGATATAAACCCTGCTGAGCTTTTTATTGGTGCCAGTGGCGGGCTTAGAGAAAATATACATGGTTTTATTGGTGCTGGATTTGGAAACTTTTTTTCAGATGACGATGGTAATGACTACAGGCTAGTTGCTGGGATAAAATTTACTCCTGGCATGCTTGGCAAAAAAAGCATTAAACATTATGAAAGTAATAATTTAAAGCCCAACAGAATTATTGAGGATAGTAAATTTGATCAATGTAAAAACGCATATTTATTTGATAATACAAACTCTATAACAATTTTGTTTGATAATAATTCTAGCGAAATTTCAAATAGTCAAAAAATTGCCTTACAAAAAGTTATTGAAAAAATAAAACAACGAGGTTCTGACATTGAATCCATAAAACTTTATGGTCACGCCTCAAGCTCTGGCGACAAACTGTACAATGAGAAGTTGGGCTACAGAAGAGCAAATACAATCAAGTCATTTTTACTAAATAATAATATTAGTGAAAGTAAACTAGAAGTAGTTAAGTCTCTTGGAGAGAATGAACTATTAGAGCCCGAACAAGAGCTTGAAAATAAACCCGTTAATCGCCGTGTAGAAATGCACTTTAAACTAACTGACAAATACAGAGGTTGCTATGAATAAATTTGTATTAGTAATAATATTACTTTCAACAGTTGCTTGTGCAAACAGAGGTTATGACAGCCTTGCACAAGAAGTTCCAGAGCTATTTTTAGATATTGATAAAAGTAAATATGTAAAATTAACTTTACCCAATAATACAGTCTATATTGATAAGAACTTACCAAGCCAGGAACAACAAATAACTGATTTTAATGAAGAGAATTATCTAAAAAAACAAAAGTTGAATTCTTACAATTACTACATTCCCAAAAATAGAGTGCCAAGCTCTGTTAGTTTAAATTTATTTAGTGATTATAAACGCATTAAGAGCTCTTACAACCCAAATACAGATGCTCTGTTAATTGATTAAAGGTATAATTATGAAATTATTTATTTTGACAGCGCTAATTCTTTTACTTTGCTCTTGTAAAGAAAATTATCATATTACAGCTCCATCAAGCGTTGAAGACCTTGGTAAATGCACACAAGAGGCTGTAGATAGCCCTACATTCCTTCTTGGTGATGGGTCTGCAGGTGACCCTTATATAATTTGCAACATTGACCAATTACAGTTAGTTAATTCTGGTTTAACAGACCACTATCAGCTTGGAAAAAATATTGATGCTACTATAACTAGTACTTGGACAACTGGCACTACTGGAACTGGTTTTATACCTATCGGTGGCTGTAATGCCGGATACACAAACTGCACATCTTCAGGAGCTGCATTTACTGGTAGCTTTGATGGCTGTGGCTACACAATTAATAATTTATTTATTAACAGAACTCGTGGTGCTGTGGGCTTATTCGGTAAAGCCGGGGCTAGCTCTGTGATTACAAATTTTCGAGTTACAAATGCTAATATTACAGGTGTAGATGATGTGGGCGGTTTAGTGGCAAGACTTTATGATCAACTTTCTGAAGCCTATTTTAGCGGAACTATCAATGGAACCAGACGTGCCGGTGGTGCTGCAGGTTTTTCTGATGGAACAATTACTAATGTCGACACTAATGTTACTGTTACATGTACCAATGATCGCTGCGGTGGTGCTGTAGGACATAATTACAATGGCAGTATTACTAATGCCAATGCTAGAGGCTCAGTCTCTGGTACTTCTCTCATAGGAGGCCTTGTGGGGCAGGCATACGGCTTTGGCTCAAATATAACTACTTCAAGCTCATCAGTAAATGTGAGCGGAACACAAGCTATTGGCGGTTTCGTAGGATATAACTACTTTGGTACTATCACAAATTCATTTGCCACTGGAAATGTTACTGCCACTACTTTTAATGCTGGTGGTTTTACTGGAATTAACTATGGACATATCAGAGATACTTATGCAACTGGTAATGTTGTTGGCACAACCTCAATTGGAGGACACACAGGGTATGGCCAAGGTTATACAACTGCAAGATCATTTGCCACCGGAAATGTTACAGGAACCGCAGCTGCATCTAATGGCGCTTTTGTAGGAGATACTGATTACAGCTCGATTAACTTAAAAGATAGCTTTGCCACTGGTTCAGTTGCAGGACCGGGAGCTCCTGGTAGCTTTCAGGGAGCCGGAGCAGCTCCTACAAATAGTCACTGGTCCACAACGGTATCAGATTTTTATGCACCAACTCATCCTGTATATAACTCGGCAGCCCCTGCATGGGATTTTAGTACGGTTTGGTTTTCACCGGCCCCTGGTACTTTACCGGTACTGCGCTAGTTATTATTTAACCAGTTTATAAATCTTGAATATTTATTGGTTACCGGTAAAGGTTTAACCTGATAATTTTTTTGTAAAATATTTGCGATCTCGTTTTTTATTAAAAATAAATCATGCTCAATATTATTTTTAGCTAATTGTGAAAACTCTTGTGCTGATTTTTCGTAACTATTTTGATTTAATTTTAAATCAGCAAGCCGGTTAATTTCTGTTGATATGTTTCTATCTATTTCAACTTCAATTTCTAGTAGCTGATTTATATTATTATAAGTATTTTTTAACCTTGGCTTAGCTGAAGCCTTATCTATGGTAATAATAAATGCATGCTCAGGGTTTGGGCCAATACCCCATGGGTTTTTAATTGTTAAATGCGTCCTAAAGCGTTCGGTAACAACCTCTATGACAGGTAGTAATTTAACTGTTTTAGCCTTATTAGATACCTGTTCAATCAGTTTTTTCATTGGTAATATTGCGTAGTTTTTATAGTACCCAGTTTGCGCAAAGCTTAAGTACTCACTTTCAGGCCATGGGGCTAAAGGCGCTGACTGGTTAGCAATGAAAGGCTCAGACTGGTTACGAAACTCAAACCTGGTTTCATTCACTGCAATTGTATTTTTGATTTCATCTCTTTTATACCCACCTTTAAATTGAATTTCACAACGGTCCGGGTAAAAGGCTTTTAAAAATGGAAACAAGCGATAACGATAGTACTTTTCTTGGCGAACCCACCTGTAACGTAACCGGTAGGCTGAGTTGTTTTTATTTAGTAAATAATTATTTGTATCTAGGTAGATATCTTTAAATACAAAGGTTTCAAATTTTTGAGGGAAAGTATATTTTTCAAAAATTTGTTTACTAAATTTAAATTTGTTTTCAGCAATAAGTTTATTTAGTCCTTTAGCTATGCTTTTGCTTAAATCCATGACATTAAGCTTAGAGTTTTCATTTAATTTAACTGCAAACTTATACTCGTACTCTTTACGCGGGGCTGTGCCGTGAAAATTTTTATTATTTAAAAAGCTATTAACTTCAATAGAGGCATATAAATTATTGGATGTTAGGCTAATACTAAATATAAAGAGCAGAATCTTGGCTGACCAGATCAACATTACTTATACCTGTAAATTGTTTAATTTTATCTAAAATTATAGAAGTGCCCATGCGCTTTTTTAGTTTTACTGAGTATACATGATCATCAAACTCTTTATTACTTGATGTGTATAAGTTAATGGCTTCAATTTCTGAGAAAAATTCACGGCAGTATTTTTCAAAATCTATAAGCATTTCTTCAGATGAGTTTTTTTCCATGGACACTTTTAAAATTAAAAATACCTTAGATGATTTAGAGAATTTAATTTTATTTAAAGCAAACATGTAAAGTGCGCATAAAACCACAATTAAAGTGGCTGCCAAGTAAAACCCTGTCCCACAGGCCATTCCCACTGCTAGGCACCAAAATAAAAATATAGTATCAAGAGGCTCTTTAACAGCTGTACGAAACCTAATTAGTGATAAGGCGCCCACAAGACCAAATGCACGGGCAATATTACTACCAATTAGTAATGTGATAATAGAACTTAAAGAACCAAATAAGGGCATAGAAAGTATAAAGCTTGCGCTATAAACATTTAGGCGCATAAAATTTCGGTAAAATAGTGCAATTAAAGCACAAAGTAAAAATGGCAAAGTGATTGCTAAAAATATATCTAATATTCCTAGAGCGTTAGTATCAGAAACAAACAATGATTTTATGAGTTCTTGAGTATCCACTATTTCCCCTTGCCTACTAAGTCTAGTTGTACATAAAATAATTTGTATTTACTATATATGAGTTGAGGAGCCAGTCATAACTAATGAATTAAAAAAAGACATAATTACTCTTTGTGTCATCATTTTGTTATTAATCACTCTTTACTCATTAGTGCCAATGAGTTTCTTTAATAACAAAAAAAAAATTACAACTAATAATGATGAAATCATTCGAACCACTGCTAACACTTCGCAAATAGCCCTTTTAGCCAATGGCAAAGTCGCTAAAACATTTTTAAAAGAAATCAATTTGCCTTGGGATGAGCAAAAAAAACCTGTTAGTATTATTTATGGCAATAAACAGTTTGGTTATTTTACCTCTGATAAATTTAATATTAATGAAGGTTTAAGTTTTCAGTTCATACCACCCACATATAAATCTAATATAAATTTTTGTATCAAATATGATGATGGCACAGTTAAACATTCAAGCAAAAAACAATTTCAAAACCCCTCACCGGTTGTAACCAAAAATGTACGAGTTGAGTACGAGGGCGAATTTAACTCTAATTACTTTTTAATTGGCGCCCAGTTTGTACCTAATGAAAACACTGGCGATGACCGTGCCTACATACCTATTATTGTTAATAAAGTGGGTGAGGTTGTATGGGCCCACCTTCCACAAAATGGTAAAGTGTCTTTTAAAAAATACCCAACCGTTAAACCCATTGCACCTGGTGAATACGGAATCATGTTTGGTGAAAAACAATCCTACTTTGAGCGCTTTAACTATAAGGGTGATGTATTAGAGTATGTGTTCCCCAAATTAGCTGAAACACCCTATATTGTTCACCATGACTTTGTTTACCTTGGTGATTCTAAAATACTCACTTTAGGTCATAAACTACACTATGTTAGAAACTGGTTTGCTTTAAAAAATAATATAATACCTAATATTGCTTCCATATTTAAGCCAGCTAGTTTTTTATCTACCACCATTGACCTAGTTGACCTCAAAACAAATAGCAATAAATTAGTTTGGGACCCAATGAATCACTTCAACCCTTTAGATGGCGTACCTTGGGCAAGAAATACAGAGCATGCAAAAACAAGCTTATTAAACCAAGGTAGGCATTTTAGCTTTTGGGGCCAAGACCGGGCGCAGGTGGATTGGACTCATGCCAATACAATTGAGTATTACAAAGGCACAGGCATTCTTGTGAGCCTACGTAATATGTCAAAAGTGGTTTTAATTGATGAAAATAGCCATGATGTATTATGGACCCTTGGGAATTCCCCTAAAGACACCTACCAAACCCTGGATCTACGGCACTCTTTTTACCATCAACATCATGCCCATATTTTAGATGATGGTAAGTTAATGATGATGGATAACCACTCCTCCCCACCTGCTCCTACACAAATTGGATCTAGGGTTTTAATTTATGGCCTAAACAATGAAACACAAAAAGCTCAAGTGGTATGGAATTACCAACCACAAAAGGCCGTGCAAATTGGTAACAGGGGCTCGGCCTACCAAATAGAAAATAAAAATGTAATTGCTTTTTACCCAGCAAGCTTAGGGCTTATGGACCACTTAATTGAGGTGGACCGAAAAACTGGCCAGCCACTAGCCCACATGAAAATATATTTTACCGATGTTAAAAGAAATTTCAGTGACAAACAGCTAAAAGACTTAAAAGATAAAGGTATTACACCATTTAGAAAAATACGTGAAGGTGGCGGTAATAGAGCAATACCACTTAACACTATTGGAATAGAAAAAAGGGCCAGTAATGTCAGCTGCAAGATATGAGCATAAGTATTTATTAGAGTACAGTAAATACGCCACTATCAAGGGCATCATCAGCCCAATATTTAGTGACTCTAATAATAAATTTACTAAATACAATGTGAATAGCTTATATTATGACACCCCAAATTTAGATTATTTTTATCAAAAAATTAATGGCGAGCACCGTCATGTAAAAGTTAGACTAAGAACTTACAACAATAACTTTTATGATCAAGAAAAGTACTGGCTAGAAACTAAAACAAAAGTGAAAGAGCGAATTGTAAAAATAAGAAGCGAGGTTAATGAAATACCAACCCCTGAAAGCTGGTTAAGCCTTAACCGCATGGACTTATTAGTGGAGCGAGCTAAATATAAACTAAAACCCAGCTGCTTTATAAACTACGAACGAGAGGCTTTTGAAATGTTTTACAACGAAGAAAAGCTGCGTATAACCTTTGATCACAATATGACGGCCTCCCCTTCAAGTGATGATAGTTTTAAAAAATACATTTTAGACTATAAAGATAAAAACCAAGTTTTAATGGAAATTAAAAACCATGAAAGCAACTACCCCCAGTTTATTAAAAATATATTATCAAGTATTTCATTAAAAAGAGTTTATTTTTCTAAATACGCTGAAGGGTTAAATAGGATAAGGAAAATTCTTTAATAAAAATTTGAAGAAAAAGCCCATAAAGAGGTCTCCATGAAAAACCATAAAATTTATAAAATGAGTTTTGCTAAAGTTTACCCAGCTTACATTAAAAAAGCTGAGAAAAAAGGACGAACTAAAGCAGAAGTGGATAAAATAATAAAGTAGCTAACTGGCTATACACAAAAACAGCTAAATTCTGAAATAAAAAAAGAAACTGACTTTGAAAAATTTTTTAATAACGCCCCTAAACTCAACCCCGCAAGAGAACTAATAACAGGCACTATATGCGATGTAAAAATAGAAAATATTAAAGAACCACTAATGAAAGAGATTCGCTACCTTGATAAGTTAATTGATGAACTGGCTAAAGGTAAGGATGTTGATAAAATTTTAAGAGTATAAAATAGTTTTTTTCTTGGCATATCATATGTAGAAGTCACGACTTGATCTGACACTTCACGGTGTGGATAAGTGAAGAAATATGGTTACCCTTTTAGTTAAGCGACAAAACTTAACAATAAAAAGGAGTAACCATGATCTCAACACAAGAGAATAAAATCATTAAA
>CALLBC010000167.1 GCA_938001965.1 uncultured Bdellovibrionales bacterium
AAGTTTCATCAGTTTTATTATTATAAATTTTAACACCAGTTACAGCTTTATCACCCAATACATCTTTTAACTCTGTATTCCAATGAACTTTAATTTTGTCATGATTCATTACTCGATCAGCCATTACTTTTGAAGCTCTAAATTCTTCACGCCTGTGAAACACATGCACAGTACTTGCAAAACGAGTTAAAAATAATGCCTCTTCCATAGCGGTATCTCCACCACCAACAATACACACTTCAACATCTCTGAAGAAGGCCCCATCACAAGTGGCACAAGCAGAAACTCCACGTCCCAATAAGCGCTTTTCATTTTCTAAACCTAAATATTTTGCGCTCGCACCGGTTGAAATAATAATGGATTTGGATTGATACTCAGTGTCTCCAACCCAAACCTTAAAGGGTCTATTAGAAAAATCTACTTTAGTTACATTTTGCGAAACAAAACGAGTTCCAAAACGTTCAGCTTGTTTTTTAGTTTCAATCATTAAATCTGGCCCCATTATGCCTTCAGCAAAACCAGGGTAATTTTCCACATCTGTTGTAGTCATTAATTGACCACCAACCTCTTCACCTTCAATCATTAATGGATTTAAGTTTGCACGAGCTGCATAAATAGCAGCAGTTAAGCCAGCAGGGCCTGAACCCACAATAATTACATTTTCCATAAATCCTCCTTATTTGACTGCAGCTTAATATAAACTCTATTCAACTTCTATAAAGTAGTGCTTTAGACCATTAGCATCATTTGCCCACTTATAAAACAACTGAGCAATTTCTGAGGGAGACCTTACCTTCCCTTCAGTATAAGGCAACGAGTTATTGGGCAATAAGTCAGTATCCATATAGGGAGGGCTAAAAAGTCGTAAGTCAATCTTACAACCTTCTAGGTTAATACTGCTTACCAAACCTTTTAGGCCATGCTTGGCAGATGAGTAACTACTTGCCAGAGGGTCAGCACTGCTTTCTGCTACGCTTGATCCCACCAAAATAAATTGCTCAAGATTTAGATTATTCAAAGACCAATGCACCAGCTTAGCCGGAAATAATAGGTTTAATTTATAAGCCCATAAATGGTCTTTAAAGTCTTTAGCTTCAAATTTACCATATGGGCCACCTCCGGCCACATAGTAAATATGAGTTGGATTGTATTCTTTTAATAAAGACTCTAGTTTTTCACTGTCTTTTAAGTTGGCTAAATCAAAGGAAGAATAATCACATTTAACTTTTACTTTATCATTTACTAATTTTAAATGCTCAAGGTTACGAGATACTAACAACAAACTACCATCAGTGATTTGCTGAGCAAGTTCGCTCCCTAAACCCCTGCTTGCGCCCAATATTACATACCTATTCATTTTCTTCCTAGATTATACTCACTAATAATAATATAATTAGCTTATGCCCGTTATATCTGTACCACAGCTTAATAAAAAAATCTCTTGTAAATTAAATGATATTTTAATGGATGTACTACAAGAAAATGAAATACCCGTGGCAAGCTCATGCTTAGGAGATGGCATCTGTGGTAAGTGCGTTCTTAATATCGAAACTGAAGATGAACTTAATACAGTTACAGAATTAGAGGCACGACTCAAAAGTAAATATAGTTGGACTGAAATACAAAGGGCTAGCTGCCAAGTAAAGGTCACAACTAACATTACTGTTCGCAGTACTTATTGGTAATACAACTTTGATTAAGTAATTCCCTAAATATTAAAATACTCGCATTTTATAAAGCGCGCAGTTCTCGCCGCAGGCGAGCTGTCCAGAGCACTTTGTGAAATGTGAGTATTTTAATATTTAGGGAATTATTTAATTAAAGTTGTCTAATTATTCGTTAGGATTTAGCTCACAAATAAATTGATGATGTGGCCCCCATGCGCCTTGTAAATAAATCTGATCACCACAAGTTTTAAACCAATATTCAACCGTGTTTTCAGGTAAAGTTCCATCCCAAAAAACATGTCCGTAAACTCTATTACTAATATCTAAGGTATGATTCTCTTTATTAATTGATGACGAGTATTTTTCTTGCGCTTGAGTATTTGTTAAATAGCTATAAGGATTACTCGCATAGTAAAAGGCAAAGCTACCACCAAATCTTGGCTTATTACTAATTACATCAAAATACATTGCGCCATAATGTGCATCTTCATTACTATATAATTTGCTATTATGATAACAAGAACCTGAATACACGCGCTTAGAATTTATCTCAGGATTATACCCAGCACAGGACTGAAACTTTTTATATATTTTATCTTGAGTCTCAGAGCATTGCCCTTTGTGCTGACACATATCGTAGGGCTGTGAATAAACTAAGCCTGAAAATGTTAGACCTAAAATTACTAATAATACTTTCATAAACAAATCCTTTGTTAGTGATAATATTATTATATAGCAGTAGTTTTTTTAAAACAATTTAGACCCTCTTATAAAGCCTAGCATAGTTTATCTTTATATTTTGTTTTAAAAATATTTTTTCAAAATGAGTACTAAAGTTTGTCTCGGCCAAAGGCGAGTTATGCAAATCGTAAGTTACTTCTTCAACTGTATAAGAGCTCGCTTTAAAAAAATCCATAGACCAATTAAAATAATCAAGGCTATCAGTTTTAAATTCTATAAAGCTATTAGGCTTTTGTTTTTTAAACATTTGCTCTAAAAAATTTGAATTAATTAATCTGTTTTTATTTCTACTTTTTTTAAGCCATGGATCTGGAAAGTGTATATAAATATTATCTAACTCTTCATCATTGAATAACTCCCAAATATAATTAGCATTGTACCTTGCTATTTTCATATTTGTTGACCCAGCTTTTATAGCTCTTCTAATTGTTTGGATCAGCGGCTTATATTTAATTTCAATTCCAAGCAAAACTCTTTCTGGATATTTTTTTGCATGATGGGCAAAGTAAAATCCATTACCCGTTCCAATTTCTAAATCAAAAGGAGTATCTGCTGGCACGCTAAAAGACTTCTCTCTCCACACTCCCTTAAAACCTGGTGCACGCTCCTCATTATAAGCATCATTTGCATATTCACCATTCAGCGCAACGGCATAAGCCGTTGGCGAAGGTAAGTTTCTCGTTAATCGAATATGTAGATCTAATCCTTCTTTCATAGGCATGAGACTTATCAAATCCATAATTAACAAGCAACAATTTTAAAAATATTGTAGTCTTTACAGATACTTAACGCATTATCTGTTGAGCTAAGAATTTAATAATATTCAGCTTTTTTGAAAGACATTTAATAATGATTAAGTTAGATTAATTCACTCAATATAAAAGGACTCATCTATGAAGCTTATTAGTACACTCGCTCTAATCACTCTACTCTCACTTCCAGCCTTCTCAATTCCTTTTGAAGGGTCTAAAGTTTTAATATCATGTCAGTCTCCCTATGCTGTTGAAGCTGGTAAAAAAATTGCCGCCAAAGGTGGGAACGTGGTTGATGTAATTATCACCGTAGCTCTTACCGAAGCAGTGACTAGCCCCTACTTTGCCTCCCTCGGTGGTGGCGGCTTTGCCATGATTAAAATGAATAAAGACTTAAAGGTTTTGGACTTCAGAGAAACAGCTCCTGGCCTAACTCATCCAAAATTTTATTTAGATAAACCAAAGAAATCTTCTCAAAATGGCGGCATGGCTGTGGGCGTGCCGGGTATTCCTGCCGGACTATGGGAACTCCATAAAAAGTACGGAAAGTTACATTGGAGCCAATTATTTGAAACTCCAATTCACCTTGCCACAAAAGGCTTTCAGGTTTCTGGAGAGTGGACTAAACGTACACAAAAAACTAAAGACAGGTTTAACTCTGCCGGTAAAAAACATTTTTTAAAAAAAGGTGGAAAACTATATAAGCCCGGAGAAACATTAAAGCAAAAACCACTTGCTCGAGTATTAAAAGAAATGCGCAACAGAAATATTGTTTCATTTTATAATGGTGTTGTAGCACGAGATATTGTCAAAAGCGTTAAAGACTCTGGCGGCGTGATGACTACCACAGATTTAAAAAACTACAAAGTAAGATGGCTAAGCCCTTTATCAACCAAATTTAAAGGTTATGACATTCACCTCATGCCACCACCAAGTAGTGGCGGTGTTGTTTTAGCATCAGCTTTAAAGCTTACAGAGAAAATTAAGTTACATAAATTTAAACCATTAAGTCACCAAGAGCTTCATCATATTGCTGAAATATTAAGTCGATCATTTAGGGGGCGAGCTTTACTGGGTGACCCTGACTTTCATAAAAACCCAATAAAATTTTTACTTTCAGATAAATACTTAACAAAAATGGCAAAAAGTATTGATGATGATGAAACTGAAAAGTTAAAGCCATTACTAACTAAAGACCTCCCAAAAGAAAGTAACGAAACCACCCATATTTCAGTTCTTGATAAAGATGGAAATGCCGTCTCCATGACAATCACCCTTAATGGGAGTTACGGATCAGGCGTTGTTACGCAAAGATATGGGATTGCATTGAATAATGAAATGGACGACTTCACTACGCTTCCGGGAAAACCTAATATGTATGGCTTGATTCAAGGTGAAGGCAACTATGTAGAGGCTGGTAAACGACCTCTTAGTTCAATGAGTCCAACTTTAGTCGAAAAAAATGGTAAAGTTATTTTAGCCATTGGATCTCCAGGCGGACCTAAAATTATTAGCTCAGTATTTCAAGGCTTATACAGAATATTAGTATCAAACTTTGAACTGGACCGAGCCTTGCAAGCCCCAAGAGTTCATCATCAATTTTTACCTCACAAACTGTTTGTGGAGAAAAACTTTAAGCCCTCTCCATATGCCCTAAAAGAGCTTGAAGATTATGATCATATTATTGAGGAGCATACGTGGTGGTCCAGACTTTACGCCGTTAAACTGCGTTCTGATGGTATATTAGAGGCCGCTTTTGACTCTAGGGGTGAGGGTGCCGTTGGCGGCTTATAAAATAGTTTAAAAACTGATACCTTTAATCCTTGAGTTAGTATAACAACTAGTGATGGGAATTTTAAGTGTTGGTCAAACTCGAATGCTATGGGCAGTAATATTTTTTTCTGTTACGCATGCAAGTGTTAAACAACTCTCACATATACCTTTTTTTGAATTAGTTTTTTTTAGAGCTTTTATTTCTATATTTTTATGTATATATGACCTCAATAAAAATAAAATTCCTTACTTCGGCAATAATAAAAGATTACTCTTTCTCAGAGGATTATTTGGCACCCTTGCACTTTGCCTTTACTTTTACCTTCTACAAGTCATACCCTTAGCAACATCGGTTTCTCTTCAATATCTCTCACCAATTTTTACAGTGATCATTGCCTCTTTTTTATTGAAGGAAAAACTAAAACTCAATCAATGGTTTTACTTTTTAATCGCTTTTGTTGGCGTATTACTCATCCGAGGGTTTGATCTGAATGTGACCTACACACATATTTTTATTGGCTGCTTATCAGCCATTGGCTCTGGCTTTGCCTACAACTTTGTGCGCATGCTCCGCGTGAGTGAACACCCTATGGTTGTGGTATTTTATTTTCCATTAATAACCTTGCCCATTGTTTTACCATTCACAATATACCAATGGGTAACTCCCATTGGGTGGGATTGGTTTTGGGTTTTATGCATTGGTATCTTTACACAGTTAGCACAAAT
>CALLBC010000168.1 GCA_938001965.1 uncultured Bdellovibrionales bacterium
CACGGGGCTATCTTTAAAGCCATTTGCGTAATCTTAGCTGTTATATGCTTTGGTATACTATCTAAGCAACCAATGTGGAGCCTTGTTTTTTGTGGTTTAGTATGTTCGTGTAGTACTTCATACATTTCTGAACCTATTTCAAAAATATTTTTTGCATAGTCAAAAGCAATTTTACCTTGTTCCGTGATGACCATTTTTTTATTTTTACGTTCAAATAAAATCACATCAATATTGTTTTCAAACTGTTTTAGCTGTGCGCTAAGCGTTGGTTGTCCAATTCGTAGTTTTTTTGCAGCTTTTGACACAGAGCCCTCTTCTGCGATAGTTTTAAAGTAATAAAGATGGTGGTAGTTTATCCAAGGGTTCATATGTATGCTCCATGTATTGTTTTAAAGTATACATAATATACTTTTTATGCCTTTGATCAATATAAATAAATACCGATAATAAGGCCTTTAGCATAATATTTAGCTCCTGGAGGGGTGTGATGAGTAAAATTGATAAAAACTTAAATTTAAAGGTACGTAAAGGTATCGATAAGTTGGTTTCTCCACTTGTGAGTTTTGCGACCCTTGAAGCTTCTGCTGGTATATTTCTTCTATTCATAGCGATAATTGCCATGTTTAGTGCAAATTTAGATTTTGCTAAAAATGCTTACTTTAGTTTTATTAATACACCTGTTCAATTTACTTTAGGTCAGTTTAGCTTGGGTAAAACACTTCTGTTATTAGTTAATGATGGCTTAATGGCCATCTTTTTTTATTTAGTCGGACTTGAAATAAAAAAAGAGATTTTAGATGGAGAGCTATCTAGCCCAAGAAAAGCATCATTCTCATTCTTTGCAGCTATTGGTGGAATGGTTGTTCCTGCTTTGATATATGTTTTTATTAACTGGGGGCAAAACTCGGTAACTGGCTGGGGTATACCAATGGCAACCGATATTGCCTTTGCTCTTGGGGTTGTTACTTTGCTTGGTAAGCGTGTGCCATCAGCTTTAAAAATATTTTTACTAGCTTTAGCTATAGTTGATGATCTTGGTGCTATTTTGATTATTGCACTTTTTTACTCTGGTGACATCTCAAGTCAGTTTCTAGCAGTAGCAGCAGCTTTACTAGCTTTGTTGGCCATTTTTAATTATGCTGGCTTAAGAAATAAATTTTTTGGTATATTTATTGGCGTAGTGGTGTGGTTCTGTTTTTTAAAGTCTGGAGTGCATGCAACAATTGCAGGAGTTTTGCTAGCATTATTGACTCCAACAAGAGATTTTGGTTTAAATCTGGAGGAAAAATCTAAAAATAATTTAGATAAATATATACATGACTTACATCCATGGTCTGCTTTTTTAATTATGCCAATTTTTGCATTCTTTAATGCCGGAGTGGACATTAGTGGTTTTAGCTTAAACCAAGTTCTTGGGGCCAATGTATCAATGGGCATTATATTTGGTCTTGTAGTTGGTAAGCCATTAGGGGTGGTTTCAATGGCTTATTTGGCGACTAAGTTAAGTCTTGCTGATTTACCTGAAGGAACAAACTGGTTGCAAATAACTGCAGTAGGGTTTATTTCTGGCATAGGCTTTACAATGTCATTATTTATTTCAAGTCTTGCATTTAATGACGTAAACTTAGTTGCTTATTCAAAAGTTTCTATACTTATAGGTTCAGTACTGGCAATGGTTATTGGGTTCATTTTACTGTTTTTGAGTGTTAACTTAAAAAATAAAAAGTTAGTATAGTATTATTTTTATATTTACAGTAAATAATACTACCTCCTAGAGGTGTTATAAATTTAAGTATAGTTTTCAAGAGAAATTATCCTGTACTTCTTACTTCAATTTATAAAATTTTAAGTTTAAAATTATGGTTTATTTATTTCTGGATGCATTATAAGTAAGGGGGTGTTCGTGTGCCTCATAACATGTCTAGTTGTACTTCCAAGTAAATAAGTTCCAAGACGCCCAGTTTTAGATACTAGTGATATCACGTCAATATCTAATTCTTGAATAGCAGCTAAAATTGATTGAGCAGGACTTATAATATTTTCTCCAAATTTAATATCAAAATTGACATTAAGAGCTTGGCAGTATTTTTCCCATGGCTGTACTGTTTTGGAGTTATGAAAGTTTGAAATATCATAAGCATTTAAGTGATATGTGAGCCATTCAAATTGATGATATAAAATAATTTTTGCTTTCATCCTCTTTGCAACTTTTGCAACGCTTTTGAAGGCAGTAAAAGAGTCTTTAGAAAAATCAGTTGCAAACAGAATTTTTTTTACATCATTAAATTGTTGGTCAAGAAGAAGTGTAGGTCTCTTAGTTAAATGTAAAAATGTCTCTGAAAATCGTCCTATCAAAAAATCAGAAAATTCATCATTGTTAGTTTTATTCAGTACATAAATATCGGCATTTTTTTCAGTTCCAAAATTCATGAGGTCTTGGGCCATTTTTTGAACTGAAATTTTATCAGAGTCAAACTCATGTATAATAGGTTTTTGAACTAACTCATGTGAGATTATTTCATGTAAAAAGTCTAAATCATCTTCGATGGTGATACGAATATTATCTGAGTTTTTAATTTTATTGGGAAATATTGTAACTGGAATGACTTGACCTTTATTTCTTTCAGCCCATTGAATTAAGTAATGACCAACTCTGATATCTCTTTCGAGGTTAATTTTTAAACTGTCAATTGCCCAAATTATATTAGTTAATGGTTTTTCAGTATTCATAATAAATCCTTTGATTTAATCACTATGGCCTACTATTTTTGTTACTAACTTCTTAGCTCTCGGTGTTCTACGTTTTTTAGTTTTTTCAGGAATTAAATCTCTCATTAAATCGATTTTACCGAAACATAATACTCTGTCTTCAGCATTAAGTACTTTTTTATCTGATGGATTGGGGTAAGCTTTACCAGCACGATATAAAGTTAATATGTTAATACCCTTATCCTTAAGGTCAGTTTTTCCTATCTCAATATTTTCAAATTTAGAACCAGAAGGAATTTGAATCTCAGTAACTCCATACCCTCTACTCACAGTAAGTCTCTGGCGTATATCAATTTCTGGAAAATCAACTTGTGCAGCAATATAATCAACTATTGAGCCAGCAATATCTAGGCCAGTACTTTTTTCAATACCTTCAAGGCCAGGAGAAGAGTTTACTTCTAATATTTGTGGGCCTGCTTTGCTTTCTAGTATATCAACTCCGGCTACTCGAAGCCCCATAATTTGGGTGGCTTTTATAGCGGCCTCTCTGTATTCATCTGTGAGTTTAATGTTCTCCGCTTTGCCTCCTCGATGAATATTACTTCTAAATTCAGCTCCTTGAGCAACTCTACGAATAGCTGCAACAACTTGGTCACCAACGACAAAAGCTCTGATATCTTTACCTTTGCTTTCGGCAACAAATTTTTGAATTAATACGTTTTGTTTTTGACTTTGAAGGAGCTCAATAATTGATATGGCAGTTTCTTGAGTTTCAGCAAGTAATACACCAATACCTTGAGTGCCTTCGATTAACTTTATAATAACGGGAGCTCCACCAACTCTTTCAATAGCTGGCAAAACATCTTTTTTATCTCTGACAAATGCAGTTTTAGGGATTCCAATTTTATGTTTACTTAACAGCTGTAAACTCTTAAGCTTATCTCTTGATACTAAAATACCATCAGCTGTATTGGCACAGTATATATTCATTTGCTGAAATTGGCGCACGATTGCAGTTCCAAAATAAGTTACTGAAGCCCCAATTCGTGGTAGTACAGCATCATAATCGCTTAATTGTTTTTTTGTTGTAGTACAAGTCAGGGTTGAGTTCTTCTAGGTCAATTGCAAACTTTAATGTATTGAGGACCTTAACTTTATGACCGCGTTTTAAGGCCGCTTCCTTAAGGCGAGATGTACTATATGATTTTGGGCCACGTGACAAAATAGCGAGTTTCATTTTTTAATCCCTTTAATTAATGATTATTTTAATTTAGTTTTTTTTCCATAAAATGAGTTATTTGCATCTACAAGAAATTTTTTTTTGAAGCTTTGTCTGCCTAAGAGCATTCGGAATCCCATTTCATCTCTATTTGATAAGGCTAATTCAATTTGCCACTTTTGACCTAAAAGTATGATGTCAGATAGAATAATAGGACGTCTGGAAACTTGTCCATTAGAGCTTCTAATATTTCGATATTCATAAACTCGAGCATGAGTTTCAACAACACTTTTGTTATTTTTTTGTTTAGGGAGCACCTTAAACTTAACATACTCGCTGCCACCACGCTTATAAAACTTCATATCAACAGCATGAATGCTTGAAGTTCTGGCACCAGTATCAATTTTGGCTTTAATCTCTTTAATTCCTAGAGAGGGGAGTTCTACCCACTCACGCCATCCAATAAGCGGTTTTTTATATTTAGTCAAATTTTTCATAATAGGTTGTCCATGCTCGTAAGATATACAATTTTTATCCAAGGAGCAATCTTTATAAATTAGTTTATGAGTAGAGCAACCACTACTAATTGAAAGTATAATTAAACATAGAATTGATTTTGCTAAATCCACAGGCTATGATGCCATGAAAGATAAATATATAACAAGGACTACAGAGGTTTCTTTATGAAGTTAGTTGTACTAGGAATAATAATAGGTTCGTTAGGGATGTGGGCATTTACATATATGGGGCCGATTCAGAAGTCACCACCAGTTAAAATAGCTCAAAATACAGACAAACTCATAGCTGATTTTAAAACAGAGAATGAAACTATTGAAGAAGACGCCGAGGATGTAGAGGCAAAGATTGATGAAATCAAAGACCAAGTTATTACAGATGAGGATCCTTCTGATGACTGTAATTCTAAGGACGAAAAAGCGGCACTTCTTAAGCGAAGGTCTTGTAATCAGAGAACTGTTAAAGCTAAAAGGTATTGGACTAGCTTAGAGGATGCTGAAAAAGCTGTGCTTGATTACTTTAAAAAAGAAAATGCAATTGAGCTTAAGGCCTTTACTGAATGTAATGCAATAGACCTTACTTGGTATGAGATGCATTGTGAAACAGATCGTCAAGATGTTACGGTAGAAAACTTCCAAGAATTATTTAGGCAATTAAAATTAGAAGAGTTATCAGTGACTGATGGACGCTGGATGAGAAGAAAGCCTAACGTGAGAAAAACCTTAAACCCTAGGTGGATTGAACGATCTCGTTTGACTCTAAAAGGCTTCAAGCTCAATAACCCATGGCAGTCAGAGCCACATCCGACTGAAAATGAGGTTGTTATTTTGCTTGAGCAAAAGTTAGGTGGTAAGGTTTATATTGTTGGGTTAGCCATTACTGGTGTTGGTGATGATGATTAAAAAAAACCAGTGATACCCGCCAGCGGAGTGCACAAAGGCGAACACGTCTTGACGTAACCAGGAAGAAAGTTTTAGCATGTTTACTAGCTCTTTATTTTTAATATTTATTGCTTCAAAATCCATTTTTCAGATCAATTATTTTTAAAAGTTTTGGATAGCCCTATACCTATTGAATTGCATGCAGCCTTGGATTAGTAATGATATTTTGATTGTTGCTTATTATAGCGTATGCTAGTAAAAAGGCCAAAAAAGATATTTAAACCGAGAAGACAAAAACTTGCTGGAGCAAACCAGGGATTTACTTTAACTTAAATATATAAACTAAGGTCTGTAACTGAATTATGACATTTTGCGAAATTGATTAAGTTATATTAAAGCCTAATAAAATTCTCATTTTAATAATACACTCTTAATATGAATAATCAGGAGTGTCTAAGTGAAGAAAAAAATAGATAGCACAGACTTATTTGATCAATTAATAGAGATTGCTAATGATGATATTGACTTAGTCTCTACTAAATACAAAGTTCCTAAATCTGTTATAAAAATAGCTCGAGAGAGCTCTCCTGGCCTCATTGTAAATGATAATTATCCTTATCAAGAAAAAATGAAAGTTAAAGATTACAGGAAAGAAAAAGAAGCCTTGCAAATTGAACTAGCTAAGTTGCAAAGTTGGGCAAGGAGTAATGGGCAAAAAATAGCTATAATTTTTGAAGGTAGAGATGCTGCTGGTAAAGGGGGAACAATAAAGCGTTTCACTGAGCATTTAAACCCCCGTAGTGCTCGTGTGGTTGCGCTAGAAAAGCCCACAGAGCATGAGCGAGGTCAGTGGTATTTTCAGCGCTATGTGAAGCACTTACCTACAAATGGAGAAATCGTATTTTTTGACAGATCTTGGTATAACAGAGCTGGCGTTGAAAAGGTTATGGGCTTTTGTACGGATAAAGAATACAAAGAGTTTAACTCTCAGGTTTCTAATTTTGAAAAAATGATCATTAGCAGTGGTGTCACTTTAATTAAGTTTTGGTTTTCAGTAAGTCGTATTGAGCAATTAAGGAGGTTTATTTCTAGAACTTATGATCCGTTGAAGCAGTGGAAGCTGAGCCCAATGGATGTAGCCTCCTTAGGTCTATGGAATGAGTATTCTCGAGCAAAAGAAGCTATGTTTAGAAATACTCACACTACCCATAGCCCCTGGATTGTAGTTAAGTCTGATGATAAAAAAAGAGCACGTTTAAATGCAATGAGATATGTTACTGATCAGTTTGACTATGAAAATAAAAGCACAGATTTATTATTTAAATTAGATCGAAAAATTTTATCTTCTGCTTCAAAACTCACATCATCTGCAAAAAAATCAGGCACCAATACATGATCTTTAAATTTATTAGTTGACCAATATAAAAAATGAAGTTTTGCTATGTTCATAGAATACACGCATCCATAAAACACAAACAAAGAAAGTAATAATGAAATTAATGAAAATTGCTGTGATTGATTTGGGGACTAACTCTGTACGCTTTGATATTTACGAATTAAATAATGATTTGAGCGTCGAATTAGTTTTTCGCAAAAAAAACATGGTGCGTATTGGTGAGGAAGTATTTCAGACTCATAAACTATCCATTGAGGCTATGAATAGAGCCTCTGAAGCTATAAAAAGCTTTTCTAAACTAATTCTTGAAAAAAAAGTTGAGCGGGTGATTGCCTTTTCAACATGTGCACTCCGTGAAGCAAAAAATGCTAAAGTTTTTAAAGAGAGGGTAAAAAATGAAACTGGTATTGATTTAAAGATAATATCAGGAAAAGAAGAGTCGAGGTTAATATCTAAAGCCATTTTGTCTAACGAGTTTTTTCCAAAATTAAATGGTATATATGCTCTGGTTGATATTGGTGGTGGTAGCACTGAGATTAGCTTTTGCTACAAGCAAATTGTACTTAAGCAAGAATCTTTACCCCTAGGGTCTAGTCGTTTATCTCAGTTGTTTGAGCTTACTCCCAGTAGCTCTAAATCACGGAAAGAATTAAAAGAGCACGTAAGTAAAGTTTTTATAAAATTATTTCCACAAGATTTATGGGCGTCAGTATCTGGGTTAGTTTGCTCAAGTGGAACAGCAAAAGCATTTATCAAAATAGCTAATGCTCAAGGTTTATCAACAGATCCTTTAAAAGTAAGTGATTTATCTGAGATTGTTAATGATATAAAGAGATTATCAAAAAAAGAAATTTTATCTTATCCCGGCATGGATGCAAAAAGGGTAGATATTATTTTGGCTGGTGGGCTGTTGCTTAAGCAAATTGCTTACCTGACCAAAGCTAAAAAAATCTACTATAGTGAGTTTAATTTAAGAGATGGTATTATTGAACAAGAAATGGAAAACTTATTAAGATCAAAATTTTAAATTTGCAACCAGGCTGAGTTGAGTTCACATTACCAGTGCGACTTTCTTATTAAAAAATACCTCGAAAGATGTCCTGTAATCAAGTCTGTTTCTTTTAACAGTAAGTCAAGAAGCAGGACCTGGTTCCGAATCTCAAACTTTACAAATATGCTTTGCTATCCAATTAGTTATTTTTTGAATAGAAACTTTTTGTTGAATAACCTTATTTATCAAGAAGTCTTCGCCTTTATCAGCTGTTACAATGAGCTTGTAATTATTATTCTTATTGAGGGTAAGGTCAATTTTGTAATATAAATGTTAGCCTAGAGAGTTTATGTGCAAAAAATGTTCTGGTACTTTTCCCATAGTGGAGCTTTGGTCAGGGTAATAGAAGGATATAATACCAAATAATAATACTAATAGTATTGCAGAAGAGAATATATATTTTTTCATGATTTTAAAATCCAGGTTGTCTTTACTATAACTCACCATGGTAAATAAAAATAGAGCAAGTACTAAAATATGACATTGTTGTTATTTTAATACATAAACTGTCAAAAAGTTTAACTAATAATGTGAACTTTGCCAAAACACTTAATACTCAATTGAGCTATAATTAGCTTAATAATTTAATATAGTATTTCTAGTATCCGGCCTCATTGTGTCTAATTTTTAGGCTGGCTTGAAATTAGATAACTGCAAATTAACAATAAGCTGACAGGAAAGTGAATAATTAAATTTAGAACTACTTATAATACTAATTAATGGTTATCTAAAAACAGGAGTTTCTATGAAATATATCTCAACTATAGTTTTTCTAATTTTAACTATGTCCTGCGCAACACTTCCCTATGACAATAGCTATGTTAAGGAAACTCAAATATCACAAGATCAATTCAAAATTGTCTGCACCACAGAGTCTAACTGCTTAGATCGAGCCAGTGAGCTTTGCCACAACTATAAAGTAGACTCATTAAATGAATCCACTAAAAATGATGTGGATTTGGCTTGTTCATTACTGCATTTAGCTTCAAAAGATGAAGATGACTCAGATTGCGAGCCTGAATACACTGAGCATAGACTTATTGTTACTTGTCCTTAAAAGTAATTAAGTACTATGTACAATGGCTAAATTCTTGTTATTTTAAATTAATAACCGTTATAGCCATATTTTAATATTGCCTCCCAGGCATATCTGCGACCAAGATCAGCGTCTTGTTTAGATAGTTGGGGCCTTTTATACATATTAGCTGGCGGCAGCTCACCAAAAACAGTTCCATAAAGTAGGTTAATGACCATATACACCATAGCATAGTTTGCATGAGTATTGTCAGTTGTTAACTTGTCTTCTACTTCTTGCTCTGAGGCCGTTTTGATTAAATGGCTATATAATAAACCATGAGCCATCCCATTTGGGGCATACGCAATTTTGTTTCTTCTAGCAGCGCCTCCGTAAATATCGTTTACAATATCACCCCACGGGTTGCCACTTTTATCAATATATTGGTCTGTTGTCCAAATACCATAAACAATCACTTTTGTATTTTTACTTCTTGCGAGGTTTACAAATCGATCTAAGTAATTATTAAAATCATTAGCGTAGCGAGGGCTACTCGTCCAATACTGATTACGTCCCTGTATGATTAGTAAATCATAATTTCCTCTTTCTAGTTCACGTCTAGCATCACCATTCCAGTTCATCTCTAAAGTACCACCACCTATGGATTTTGATGACACTGTCGGGTTTTGCAAGTTGTCTTCAAGCAATCTTCTAAATTCGTTCCGAACTGACTTGCTGTAATCAGGATCTTCTCCATTTTTCCTTTTTGATGGTATAGCAGAGGCATGATAAGAGTTGCCAACAAATAGAACTTTTAGGTTCTTAACATTTTTACTAAACATTGGTTTAATACTAGGTGTTGTTGGTGGCTCTGGATCATGAGGTTGCGTTACGGGCTGACACTGCTCAGTTTTTTCTCGATCTTGCGTTCTAACTAACTCATTACTTTCATCTTTGCACAGTAACCCTTCTCTACAAGTACGACGAGACTTGACAACTCTACTTCCATTTTCACAATCGCTAGCACTAATTTCCAGCCAATTTCCCCATGTCCCAAAAAATACACAGGCCTCAGTTGTTGTTTTCTCTTCCAAAGTTGCTCTAACACCATCGTCACGTAAGCATACCTTTGTAGGCTCACAAGCTCTAGCATGGTTAAACTTTTGCAAACTATCTATACAATCACCGTCTTTGGTTTTAATCCAGTCGCTCCAAATGCCGAGTGGCTCATTTGTCACAGGAGTTTTAATTTCGTAATTACTTACAAACTTTACGCCGCCCTGTAGTTGAGAAGCTTGCGGAGACTGAGCACTTCCTTGCTTCAGCTCCGAGTGATTGACATCTATTATAAAAAAATCATTATGAACAAGTAATGTATTATTTGTTGTTAAGAGTTGAGCTTTAATTTTTAACGCGTCTGTCGATGAGCTGTATGAAAACTTATAAGCCAGACCACCACATAATCCAGGTGATGAAATTTGACTCATTTCTAAAGCGGGACCTTCATAATAATAGCTTTGCTCATCAGAACTCTCTTCATTTGTTTGAGTGCTCAATTTAAAAGACCTTTTAATCCTCAGTTCATATCCACTTGGTAATGCGGGTATACAGACTTCTCCACTTAAAATGGGTTTAGGCACGTTAATTGATTTATTTTCTGCAAACTCAACGGTAAAGGTATCAATAAAAGCGTAAGCTTGAATTTTTTGATTATTTTTAGTTGTAAGCTCAAAAATATGAGACTCATTAATGCGACTTTGTTTATCATTAATACTACGTAAAAACTTTGAATGATTTACCGATTGGGATTCAAAGCTATTTCCACAGTTTGTATAAAGTAACAATAATACTGAAATTGAGAGAACAGAAATAACTGTATAAAATTTTGAATTTTTAAATCTAGCCATAATAAATATTAACATAAAAGGGAGTTCTTTCGTAGCGCAAAGAATTGATTAGTAAAAAATACTTGAACCCAGTGCTGACCTGGTAATAACATCATTGGAGTGTCTCAATCCAAGACAAAAGTGTAGTAAGCTAATGATGAAGTTCAACCATGTTAATAGAACTTTTCTTTTCTTTTTCTTTCGTAGGTAGCTTTATTGGTGCATGAAGTTTTATATCAAAGCTTGCGAGTGGGTGGTGAAACTAATTCAGACAGAACTAGAGTTGTTATAGGATATTCTTTTTCTGAAAACGCGTATTTTGAAAGTCCTATTTTGGAAGTTCCTTCTGGATCATTAATTTGTTGGTCTACTGATAAAAATGTATCATATATTTTTTTGCTTATGAAAATAAAAATAACCTTGTAACTCTTCAGTTTTTACATATTGAAGGACAATTACAATTAACCAAAACTTTATTTAATATTCCTAGAAAAAGCAGTCCATTTTTTGTAAATGATGAAAGATCAAGGAATGTATTTATAAATGAATTATATTCGCCATTAAATGAATCACCAAATATGGTTGTTGCTAATCCACTTGAAACAGATACTGATATAAGAATGGAAATCCAAATTGCAAGTGGTGGAGTAAAACCAAGCCCTTTGAATTATAAAATTCAATGCAAAGACTACAAAAGAGATTAGTTAAAAATTTAATCTTAGTCCTTATTTTGTATTGAGGGTGCCAGGCCATGTTTACGTAAGCACTGTGTCCGGAAATATGGCATGGTACTTTTTTAGAGTGTTAGACGCAGAAAAAAAGGGGGGGGGCTATTGTTTTTTACAGGATATAGTATAGATCTCATTCTTCTTATTTTTAACTTTTAAGTATATAAATGAGACATTAGAATTTTCTTTTGCAAGTATTTTTATACCATTGCTGACTTTAAAATGGATTCCATCCCAGGGGAATATTTTTATTGAGAGTGCCAGGCCATATTTACGTAAGCACTGCGTCCGGAAATATAGCTTGGCACTTTTTTATTTTTATGCTTCGTAATCGCCTACCAAGACTTAAGCCCTGAGCCCTCATCAAGCTGAGTCTTGAAACGACACACCTGTTGACCAAAATTTAGACATAAACATAAAACTGTTATAAAGTTATATAAATAATAGAGGTATGTTTATGTGGAAAAGAATTGCACTAGTTAGTGCCTTGGGGTTAATTACTCTTGTAGGTTTTAATAACTGTGGTGAAGGCTTCCAAAGTT
>CALLBC010000169.1 GCA_938001965.1 uncultured Bdellovibrionales bacterium
GGCGACTGGATTCGAACCAGCGTTCATGGATTTGCAGTCCAGTGCCTAACCACTTGGCTACGCCACCTCTATAGGAACATATAATATGAAGAATTATGGCCATTTTAGCAAGGCTATGGACCCAAATTTTAAGTCTTTAACGCTATACGCAAGTGGGTCTAGCTAACTGAAAATCCTCTGTATTTGGCGAAATGGCCCCTCACAGTACTTATAGGCCTGGTTTATATGCTCATACTCCACACTCACACTCCCCTCCAAATCTGCTATGGTTCTAGACACTCTTAAAGTGGCAAGCTTCCTTCTTTGCGACTTGAATTCTTTGAGCTCAAATAGACCCTTGGCCTTTATACTTAGTTGGCCTACTAGCTCATTTAAATTTAACTTTGAATTGGGTTTATTTTGCTTACGAGTTTCACTAATAAATTTTTGAGCTTTTAAAACTGTTGGCAATAAGTCGGGGGCATAAACTTCTTTTTTTCCTGACCACTCGTAACTAAATGCTAATATTTGAAAACGATCCAGCAATGGCCCACTTAATTTTTCAATATAAGATTGGCACTTGCGCAAGCTAAAACGACAACGCCCCATTTTTCCAGGCGACATATCACCACATGGGCAAAGGTTAGTTGTTGATATTAACAAAAAGTCACTTGGGAATTTATGGTACCTAGAGCGTCTAGCAATATGAACGCAACCCTTCTCAATGGGTTCTCGTAATGACTCTTTCACTGGGTTTGAAAACTCTAATAACTCATCTAAAAGTAAAATGCCATTATGAGCTCTTGTTATCTCACCGGGTGCCAAGTGATTCCCCCCGCCCACCATAGAAATTTTAGGAATTGTATGATGAGGCGCAACTATTGGTCGCCAACTTTGCTTTTGCTGGAACAATCGACTAAATTTTGCAATATCAAAAGCCTGCTCTTTCGTTGGCGGCTTTAGCATTGAGGGAACAAGCTCTGCAAATGTAGACTTTCCTGAACCAGCAGGGCCTGCCAGTAATGTTGAGTGCTCTCCAACCACTATTACTTTTAAGAGTTCAGCCATAACTGATGACAAATATATTTTTTTAGTGTTCGGGCGAACAAAGGCTTTTAAGTTATCACCACTTTTTTGATAATTGGGCTCAGTTAAATCTTTTAATTCATTTAAACTAAAGTACCCTTGCGAAGTTGGCCGCGCTGTAAAGCCCGTCATTAAGTATTTGTGGCTATAATTATCTAGTAAATCAAAATCTTCTGGCATATAAACATGCCCATCCAAACCTAACTCACCATAAATGTAAACTTCATCAATATCACTGGGGACTGGCACTTGGCCCGAAGCATATAAGTAGGCGCAAGCAATGGCTAAATCCAACCCTTGAGATTTTTTTTTCACATAACTTGGTTTTAGATTTACTAAAATTTGTTTTGCCCTTGGAAAAGTAAACCCTTGTTTTTGTAAAGCCGACTTTATTCGAAGTTGGCTCTCCTTTATTATCTGATCTGGCTGACCCATAATTTGAATTTGCGGTAAGCCAGGCATAAAGTTTACTTCAACTTCAAATGGCACTAAATTTAGACCCTCTCGGGTGAACGAGTATATTTTCATAAAGGAAAGCCTGTGCAATAAAATATCAACCCAACACTCAACTCCCTTCTCACTAAACACTAATTAAATCCGAGATTCAGCTAAACCTAGATAATAGTGGGCAAGCTTGCTTGCCACAAAAATAAGGAACTATGCCCTCCATCGCATTGTCCAATAGGGACAACGCGCTAGACGACATAAACTTTTGTATATCGGGCAAGCTTGCTTGCCCTAACTAGTATTTGTTCTAGTTTGTTCTTTTAATGGTTATATTCAATTGCTGGTCGGGATAGAGTTCTTTAAAATTAAGTCTGGAGACTTCATGGCTACATACTTAAAAATTATTTTCTCGTTCATTTTATTTTTTCCACTACAGTCAATGGCGCAAAAAATTAGCCTTAATCGGTCATTGGTAGACCGACAGGTCAAAAACATTACCCTGCTTGCCAACTACTCCTATTTAGACCTTTGGATTCCATCAAAGTATGGACTCTCACTGTCTTACACACCAGACTCTGGAGCCAGTTATGATATTGAGTATTTAAAAGCAGAACTCTCTTTAGGCTGGTTTGTAGAGGATTTAGGTAGCTTTAGTGATGAAAGGCTTTCTATTTTAAGGCGAAGCTTTAATGGCCGTAATAGTTTCAACTTTATAATGGGAGCTTATTACTCAAAAACACAAGTTAATATTGGCTCAAAGTTACTTTCTGGGATTACTCCACAAAATAATTATGACATCCTAAGAATTGAAAACCTTGGAATCACTTTAGGTGTTGGTAACCGTTGGGTGATGAAAAATGGCTTTACCATTGGAGCTGATTGGTTTTCAGTGAATATCCCCGTACATAATTTAGAAACTGAAGACTTATTCACCAGCCTAACCAACGACACTGAAGACCGGGCAAATGCAAATGATGCTATTGAGGCCTTTAAGGAAATACCTGGAGTTGTGGTTTTAAAAATTCAGTTGGGGTATAGCTTCTAAACTACTTTTCCACATCAGATAGGGGATGAAATTTTTTAATTTCTGACTTCATTTGCTTTTGATTCACATGGGTATAAACTTGTGTTGTCTGTATGCTAGAGTGACCAAGTAACATTTGGATTGATCTTAAATCAGCTCCGCCTTCAAGCAAGCTTGTAGCACAACCATGCCTAAACCTATGTGGGCTTATTGTTTCTTCAAAGCCTGCTTTTTTAGACCAGGCATCTAACCAACGCCAAATATCAACACGGCTGGGCCTTTTACCTCTATCATTCATTAAAATAGCATTTGATTTTAGCTTAATTAAATTTGGGCGAACATCTTTTAAATAATGAGTTAAACCCATTAACAAATTATCAGTTAAAGGCACTAAACGCTCTTTACCGCCCTTACCTAATATTTTTAACCAACCTTGGGTTTCATTAAAGTCGTGTAAGTCTAAAGCAATTAACTCGCTCACGCGACAGCCTAAGCCAAATAGTAATAATAATGTGAGTTGGTTTCTTTTTGTTTTTTGTAAATCCTCAACAACAGCGGCATCCACTAACCTTTCAAAGTCTTGCAAATTGAGAGTTTTAGGTAAGCCCACTTTTACTTTTGGTGGACGTAAACTCCTAAGCTCGTCAGCCTTTTCACCTTTAAGCTCACAAAACTTTAAGTAAGTTCTAATACTACTAATAACTCTTGCTTGTGAGCGCTTACTAAGCCCCCTTTTTTGCAGGAAATCATAGATTTTTTCAATATCACTAGTTGTTTCAGTAAAGTCATTATAGATCTCTAGGTCACGGCGGTAAGCCATAACTGTGTTACGGCTTCTGCCGCGAACATTCTGTAAATCGTCAAAAAACTCAACCCAATACTTCAACATAAGCTAATAATACCAAACATTATGTTACAGCATCTAGTCTTTATGCATCAGGAGAGTGTACAGCTAATGAGTAAGGGCAAAAAACATACTCTGATACTGCTTAAACTTAACTCAATACTCCTCCGCTCCTCTACTAGACATAGACACAAGTTCTTTAGTATCTTAGCGGCTTATGGATGATACTATATTCTTTAATAATCAATTATATCACACACCAGATACACATTTTTTAATACAAAATGAACCTCTAAAAAAAGAAAGCTACTTGATACATAAGTTTTATGAAAATTATCATGAAATGAGCGGCAGACAAAAGCCTGCTCTTTCAATCAAAGAAATTTTTGATAAATATCCTAATATCAGTTTGGCACAACTTGTGTTTTTTAATATCACAAATGATAAAAATACAGTTTTTCAAGAGCTTCTTCCTCACTTAACAAAAGCACAGACACTACCAGCTAATATCTCTAATTTATTAGCCTCATATGGTTTTAGTGAAAAAGAAGTTCTTGAACAGCTACAAAAAGCTTATGGGTTAAGTTTTGATCAGCTTGAGTATAGAGATGCTTTTTTTACATACTACTATTATCGAAATCACCGACAAGATATCCCCTGGCTACTAAATATTATTAAAGTTCTTCTTAAATCTAAAAAAAGTACAGTGCTTGAACATTATTTTGAAATAAACGGAATTTGTTTGTTTTCAGAAACTAATATTAATGAAGCAGAGTTAAACAAAATGGTTAATACATTTCCTAATTTAGAAACTTTAGAACATAACTTACTATGCCTAGCCTTAATTAGAAGATATAAGTTAATCGGCGAGAATATATTAAACAAATTATTTAAATTTTATGATGAGCTTGATGGCCCAAACCATATCCAAGAGCTAAAATACTATTTAGACTTAGCCTACAACCGACACATCATCGAAAATTTTCCTCAAAAATTAATTTCAAAATACTTAAATAAATATAAAGTTGATTATTTTGGCCTCACACCACTCTCTAAAATTACTACGGTTAATGACAAGCTATACAAAAAATTTATTGCACCATTAGCAAGAAATGACTTTTATCTATACACTCAATTTTACGATAGAGAAGAGTTAATTAAGAACACTCCAATTGGAGAATATGTCGCCGCAGGCATTTATGGGCTCAATCAAGATAATTGGGAACACTCATATTTGTTTGCTGATTTTTTAGCAAAGCCTGAGCTAAAAATAAAATTTGACCATCACTTATTTTTTGAAAATATTGTTAAACAAAATTTTATAAATGGCAGTGACCAAGTAAAATGTAGACTACTTCCACTTATAGAAAAGTTCCGCCCGGAAGGAAGTAAACTTCACTTAGAAATTTTTAAAATTGACTATAATAAACTCCCTGACCCTGAACAATATATTGTCTTTGACTGCTTAAACCGGAGCAAGGTTGACCAAGAGCTCTGCGGAAAAGAGGCTCTAAAACTCTTACATATTATGATTGCTCGCAGTGACTCTTGTAGCGACAAAAATGCAAAAACCCATAACTATGACAATATTCACTTAAGTGCATTTGGAAGTAACTTATGCCAATACGCATTTTCAGATAAAAAAGATTTAAAGTTATTTTTTGAGCAAAATACTAATTTTGTAGTTAAAAAAAGTAGTCTCTATGACTTCCGCCACTTATTTAGCGGCTTAAAGTCCTATTATAGCTTTTTGAAAAATTATTTAGATCATAAAAGCCTTTGCCAGCACTTTTCATCATTATTTATTTATAAAAATTATTTTACTAAAATTCAATTTGAAAGAATTAAAGAAATATCTGACTTATACGATGTAGGCTTCGAGCATGAAGAGTCTTTTTATAAAAGCTTAGCCAACAAGATAGACGACCCTCACAGGTGGGAGGAGCTATTTATCACAGCCCCCCATATACAAGAGTATTTTAAAATCAACAGTGTGTTCTTAAAAAAATTAAGTCAAATTTGTATTAAAAAAGGGTGAGATCACTCACCCTTTTTTTACCGTTTAACTTAATATTTTATAGGCTTATACCGCCATCATGGTTGTCTAAATCTAGCACGTTGCATTTATCATTGCATTGCATTTCATCAGCAAGAGTAGCCATACAGTCATCATAACAAGCGAAGTCTAAAGTATTTAAGTTAATTAACCCTGCTTTCATCAATTGACCTTTATTATTTAATGCTGAATGGCCTTTAGTAAAAATACATTTTGAAATAATATGGTGATCCGTTTTTAGCTCTTTACAGTTAGGGTTGGCATTTATGCCTTTAATAGCACTGTTTCCTTCACTAATCTCAGTGATACAAATGGTCTGAAAAGTGCGTTCACCAATAGCTTTTGTCTGACAACTACTAGCAATCGCATTTATTGATTTTGCTGACAGATTTACTGAAAAGCCTAAAATTATAATTAAACAAATATTTTTCAACATAAATTACTCTCTGGTTAAGGTTTTGAAAGATAAACTGCAAAAGGAATACCACCTTTACAGCTCATACTTCACAGGCCTAACCAAAGTTATATGTAAAAATAACAAATAGAAAAAAAGTTGTACACTATATTACAGAGCTATAAGGAATTATAAATACATTCCAATTGGTCACATGAACGCTTTCATAAAATATAATTGTTTTTCTCAGGGTATTTAATAGTTAATTATCATTTTCTCTAGGGACTTGAGATAGAAAGTGTGGTTTGAATTGCTAAGGCAAGTTCCAAATAAATTAGGGGGAGGGGTTTATTTGTAACTTGCCTAACAATGTTAAAATATATTCTGTAATTAGTTTCCAAACCCAACTAGGCTTGAAAATTGACCGTACTCCAATCCTGTTTTATCAAGTACTTTTAATTGAACCACAGAACCTAAGTCCTCTTCCACGTCTGATAAATCAGTGGTTGTGATATCAAAGTTTTCAAAAGATAAAGTTAATTGCTCATCTGTGAACTTAAAAGATCCTGTTTTAAAAGCAGCCGTTTGGTAATTGCTTAGGCTACCATCTGGCTCAACAAACTTCACTGATACTATTAATGTGAATGTGCGATTAACAGAAACATATGTGTCCATCAGTAGAACTTTTGCTTCAGCAACATCATATAAGCTTGCTGCTGGCATACCTAAGATGGTAAAATCTAAAATTCCAGCAACACTTAATGGCAAACCCGTTTTACCACTTTCAGCGTAGTAGATTACTTTCGCAGGAGCCGAGTTTGCTGCTGCTTGTTGAGCATCATTCTCAGGCAATAAGTCAGCTTTTGTTGTTTGAACTAAATTGCTATCATTTGAGTTTTGAGCACTTACAAAGAATGCCTCTAATGTTGCTGTTAATTCCTTGGCATCTGGCTCCCAGTTGTTTGTTCTAGTTTGTGTTGAGCAAGCCACTGTTGCTATTACGCTTATTAGTAAAAGTGTTGTTTGTAATGTTCTTTTAAAGTTTTTCATTGTTCTTACCTTTAGTGGTTTTAAGTTCTAGTTAATCTGGCAGTTAAAGTTTTTGTTACCTGAAGGATATAATTTCTTAGAGAAACCAAAAGCTTGGCAAGATTGTCCGTTTAAAGACTCTACTACGATTTCACTAATTAAAGCGTGAGAGTAGTCTCTACCGTCACAAGCATTGATATAAGAGTTAGTTACACCATTAAAACTTGCGTAATTGATTCTCATTTTAATCACTTCGTTTCCGCTAATAGCTTCGATTCCAACACCTGAAACTAAGTTGTTTCCACCTTGAGTTCCGTATTGACCATCAACCGTCACTACTCTGTAATGTCCTGATAAAAAGCTGCAGTTACCAAAGTTACTCATGTTGCCTAGGTATAAATCACCATCAGCAGCGATTTGATTGCCATCACCTACATAGAAAAAGTTTAACATAAATTGAAACTGATCAATTGACCCTTGAAATGAATCACCCACAGATGATGCGATAAGGTCTGATGAACTACAGTCTTGACATGAAGTATGTGTGCCACCATTTGGTCTTGTTGTCACATGAACTCCTGGAGTTGTAGCTACTCTTTTTTTAGAGCTTCCACTGCTTTCGCAAGAGATAGTTACTACAGATAAAGCTGTTATTATTATGCCCACTGCTATTTTTTTGATTAAGTTAGTTTGTTTCATTTTATTTTCCCCTGTTATTTTATAATTATTAAAATTAATCTAAATTTAAAGCTCTTGAAATACTTAGTCCTTGAAAAGTACCTAATAATGATACATCTCCTGTTGGCCATGGCTCATTAATTGACTCAGCTAAACTTCTCCATGGCTTACACTGGTAAGGACCAGCTTTGATTTCCCAACAATAAGTTTGAACACCATACTCTAAAGGGTGGTCAGCTTGTGGAACTCCACCATAACCGAATCTGATTGGGTAGTTTTTGTAGTAAACTCTTCCGTTAACTAAGTCTTGATTTCCTAATCCATCACCTAAGTTTACGATGTCGTCTATTACTAGTACGATCATTCCAGCATCACCATCATCTAAGATAGCGTGGAAACCACTTTCGTTTCTTACGAAGCGATTATATGAAGAATGACTCTGAGATCCCGTTGAAAAAACATAAGAACGAGCAACTCCACGATCTGTTACATATATTGATACCGTCCCAGAGAATGTTTCGTTAGAGTTTTCCTGTAAATCAACATGAACTTGTAAGTTGCTTGGTGAGTTTACTGGCTTAGTTAAAAAGTCTTCTAATGTATCTAAGTTAATTTGCATTGGAGCTGTTGCACCGAAAGCATTAATGCCTGGTCCATCTGGAGCACCAGTTAAATCTGGTTGATCTGGATTGATTGGCTCAACGATTGGCGTAGTTGGTTGGTCTGGAGTTCCAGCCACCTTTTCTTTTGCACAGCCTACTGTTAGTAATGAGCTACCTAATAAGATTGTTAATAATAACTTCTTCATTTTCTTTTCCCCCATGGATCAATTGTTAGTTTGATCACATTCCTTACATATCTTATTTGCTAACTCCATGCCGACAAGTTGGCACAGCATAAGTTATTGATATTTTAAGGGAAATTTGAAAATTTGTTTTAAATTGAGACAGTGGCCAAACTGTCAGTTTCAGCAAAAAAGACAAAAATTGTCCCTTTTAATTTAGGCTGTCTAATAATTTACTGTATCAAAATGAGACACCTTAAAAGAACTATGAGTTTTATACTGAGTAGAATTGATAACAAATTCTCATCTTTACTTTTAATACAAACTGTTCTTTTGAGCCTTCATCTATATAGCTTGGCTTTTGAGTTAGAAAACTCACTTTTTATTCAAGATTTTCCTCAAAAACATGGTAGAACAAAGCTATAACGACGCTTTTTGGTAATTTGATATTTG
>CALLBC010000170.1 GCA_938001965.1 uncultured Bdellovibrionales bacterium
CACAATGGTTTGGTATCATAAATCTCCATACTTTGAATCTAGTGGTGGTACTGCACTAAACAACAACAGACCAGTTATTATAAATGGTCGTGAATATTTAGTAAGATACAAAATTGAAACTGCCAGTCAAAAAAAGTTTAAGTACATCTCATTTATAATGAATCGCAGCACTGAAGAACTGACTAGAGGTGGCAAGCAGCCTGTTCTTAACTATAAAAACTTTTCTCTTTTCCTTACCGATGGACGCTTACAAAAACTACTTGATAAATATCATAACCAAAACCCTAACTCTCCCCTTGTTGATGTGGACGGTAGAGCAAAACGAATTATTGCCCCCTCTAAAAACTTAGTCCTTAGCGATATAAACGTAGGTGTTGAAGCATCTTCAAATCCAGACACTGCTGGTGATACAAGCAAAAAACCAGTTCGAATTAAATTCAAACAACTATATTTTGATGTTAGTGGCAAAGGTAAATTTGGATTCACAGGAAGCACATCAAATAGAACTATCAGAAGCACATCTGCAAGCCCCACTAGTAATTGTGTTGATACTCCTCCGTTAAATGATAACTGGGGTTGGGATTACCAAAATAAGAAAAGCTGTCGGTTAAAATAATCTAATTAATAACCTTTAATTATGAAAACCTCCTAATATAAAAAAAGCCCACTAGAAAGTGGGTTTTTTAATACTAAACTATAATAAAAATTAGTGTGGATAAACTATCATCACGTCTTCTATTTTATCAATATCACCTAACTTAGGGCTTCCTAACTGATAAACATTACCTTCACTTTCAATAAATAGATTCGCTAAAGTGATTTGTTTTTTAACAAATGAAATGCTTTTACATACAGGTAAATGCATTGGAAAAACTTTAGATTCTTTTTTTGCTGCCACAACAACATCTACTTCGCCGTTTGGACCTTCAATCACTTGGTGCTCAAATGATGTCATTTCTTCAGTGCAGTCTACAACATACTCTAAAGTAATGATCGTCCCATCTACCACACACATAATACCATTACCTTTTGGGCAAAGTGGTTGTAATGTGATTTTATCGGCTTGAAAAAACATGTTAGAAGTCATTGATTCAATAGATTTTGCAAAAGATAGAACTGGCGCTACTAATAAGATTAATAAAATTTTTTTCATTTCTTTCTCCTTAACTAATAATTAGTTATAAAATTTATTCGCAAATAGCATCATAAACTTGAGTGCTATCCCCGTAGAAAGTATTTGTATAAAGTGTTAATGTCCCTTCGTTGTTAGCTATCTCTAGCTCCCAAGATTGATTTCCACCACCGGCAAAAACTAAACCTAAAGTAACTCCTCTAACAGTTACTGCGTAATCTCCACCTAGTCTTTGAAATACACTACCCACATTGTAAGTCACGTAAGTGTTAAAGTTCTTGTATACTTTTTCACTGATAAGCTCTAACTCAATTTCACTTTTATTTTCATCTTTACTAACTGCTAAACAGTAAGTTGGTAATAACTCAAGATCTGAATCACTGATAATACTTGGTGTATCTGGTAAAACTGGTCTAATTGGCTGTCTTGCGTTTGCAAATTCAAAAACCAATAATGATGTTAATATTAAAATAATTGCTTTCATGTTTTTCTCCTTAATTAAATAGAGCTTCTATTTAATAGTTTTAAAGTTAAAAAAATTCTAGTGTCAAAATGACTTCAAATTTCATGTTTAAGAATGGTAATTACAATAACTGTGCCATTCCTGAATTACTTAATATGATATTTTTATCCATTAAAAAAATTATAAAAATTAAACACAATGAATTAGTCTTTCTAATAAAAAACTGACAGTCCCATATTGGAACTGTCAGTTTTTTTGTAAATTACTCATTAATATCAGTAGGCCTAACTACAATAGGCCTCCCAACACATAAATACTTAAGATGCACTCCCTCGTTTTTTTAAGCCTGTACTAATTACTATTTTCATAGGACTTGTATTTTTTACCTGGGCCAAACTGCCCACCTGAGGTCGCTTAATTTTACGGATGCGGCGAGTCCAAGCCCTAGAGCTCTCTTAATATTTGAGCTGACGGCTAATTTACTTTGCCTCTTGCAAGCCCAGAACTGGCACCTATACTATATTATAAGCTATTTTAGCTTTTCATCCACGAAGGAGAAATACATGCTAGCAACGCTTTCTAAAACTCTATTACTGGCTCTAGTATCATTTAACTTATGCACGCCCTCAGCCTTTGCCTGTGGTGATTATTTAGAAAGCTATGAATGCTCATCTAAACTTATTAAGCGGGCTAAGTTGTATATTCAAAAAGATATAGTTGATGGGTTTGGAGCCTATAAGTTTCAATTAGGTGTTGGACCCTTTTTTAAAAAACAGTATTTCTTTGTGGATGACAACAAATGGATTACATTTGATAAAACTAATGTAAAAGCCACTTTCACCTCTAAAACTCGCTGCGAAGGAAGCACATTAGTGAGTGAAACTTACACTGACTACAGCAACTGGTCTAAACGCATTTATGATGACATCGAGATTATTCAAAACTCCAATGGTTCATTAACTATAAATACGAAATTTTGGACTGAAAAAGACGTGGACAATGGAGTTCCCACTAAAAAGCCCTATCAATGGAGATGTAAGTAAATAGTACATTTTGTACAAAATTAAGGACAGAATCCAATTGCTTGTGTAAAATCCAGTACACTTATGCGATTATTCACTATCAAAATGTTAATGGGTCCCTTCTTTTTTTACCAAGCCTTTCGCTTGCGTAAAAACATAGTTATATTACCTGATCCTGAGGGCGCTTTAAAAGGTAGCCAAGGAGATGGCCCTTTACTAAAGGTGCTTCTAGTGGGTGATTCCGCAGCGGTAGGAGTGGGAGTTGACACTCAAGATGAAACTCTCAAAGGGCGCTTAGTTAACCGCCTGATCAAAGACCATAAGGTCCACTACGAAATTAAAGCCAAATCAGGATCCAATAGCCGTGGAACAATAAAAATATTAACCGAGGCCAAAGCAGAAGACTTTGACATTGCCCTGATATCATTGGGAGTGAATGACATCACCGTGGGCATGACCAATTACACCTTTAGAAAACTACAAAAAAAGATTATTCAAATACTTAAGCAAAAGTTTAATGTTAAGCAGGTGATACTGTCCGGCGTGCCACCTATAGGTAAGTTTCCTGTGCTCCCTCAACCGTCCCGCTGGTTTTTAGGTAAAACAGCTGCAATGTTTGATAATACGCTCAGGCAGCTAGCTGAGAGCGAACAATGTTATTATGTAGCCCCAATTGATTCTGACGATGTTACCTTACTTGCCAGTGATGGCTTTCACCCAGGGCCCAAGATATATGACTATTGGGCTGAAAAAGCTTACCAATCTATAAATAGTGCTAATCTCATTCAATAGTTCCTTAAACTTTAAATCCTTACATTTCACAAAGTGCTCAAACAGCTCGCCTACGGCGAGAACTGCGCGCTTTATAAAATGTAAGGATTTAAAGTTTAAAAAACTATTGAATGGAATTGCTATAACAACAAGATTGATAGCTCAATCAACTTAGCACGAAGGTTTAGGCTTCATCATCCGGCATGGTTAGTTCGTGCTGCTCCATCGCGCCGATAATATCTTCAGCGCGCCAGTGCGGAACATCACTAGCTAGAGACTGCAGTAGGGCATCAAAAGTTTCTATGGCATCTTCTAGATGCTCCTGACTATTTACAAAGTTGGCCGTTTCACGCCATACGCTACTTTGAGAAAAACGCACACGCAATGCCGTTGTTAGCATATCTATCCATGTGGGTGCAGTGAAGGTAAAACTAATAGAAAGACTGTCTTCTCCTGAGGCCTCCGTACTATGCCAGGCCCCCCTTGGAACAAATAAAAAAGACCCTGGTGTTAAGGTGTACTCAGTGGCATCACTTGGCATCGCTTCAGGCATGCCTTCGGTATAACTTGCAAGCTCAGGATCTGGCTCAGTACCAATTGTGTGTCTCGTCATTGGGTTTATAACATGAGTATTAGGAGCCACTTTCCATTTTTTAACTCCTTTTATTTGAAATACAAAATTTATATTTTGATCAAAATGAGCATCGGTTCCTGCACCTGCTGGAATGGCGTATATTAAACTTCGGCCATAAGTTAAACTGGATAAACCCAGCTCAGCAATTAACTGATTCACCCACTTTTTCAACACTTCAGACTCTGTGTCTGCATCGTTAAATATTAAACCACGGCCTTGTTTAAAAAGTTCCCTAGCCTCACTAACTGATGTTGTTTTTGAGTTTACCTCATCAGCAATACCAGGCTGGTAGCCATCCACTGTTTTTGGCCAAAAGTTAAATAAACTCTCTAGTGATTGCAAAAAAGGAAGCTCTATGAGCTCTTTGGCAATATCCCCAAGCTTATGCACAACCACAGGCTCATTGGCCTTATAGCTATCTAAGAATTCTGATTTAGTTTTGGAGTGTATCAGTTGGCTCAAAAAGTCTTCCATAAAATTTAAATCCCCTGCCCTGGCAAACTACCAGTAAATTTATCTTCATTACCCATAGCATCTTTAACTGTAATTACAAACTGACCAAAATCATTTGGATCAATTGGTATTTTAACCAGTGATTTAAATTCAGAATAATTACCCATAGTTTTTACAACCTCACCTTGTGTATTTGCAAGCTCCAATGAGAAGTAGTCTGTTATGTTAGGTTTCATTCCATTTTTTAGTACTAAAGCCTTTTGAAAATCCCAGGTAAATGTTCTACCAGACTCAACTTTTAATTCAATGAAATGAGGCTGATGCATAAAAGGGTTATTATTTTTCTGATCGTATAAATCTATTACTAACTCTTTTGGTTGCCTAAAAATAGCTTCCTTATCTTTTACCTCAAAAGCAATACCAGTGATCATTGCGTAAACTTTGTTAATCACTGGAGCCACATCATCTTTGAGTGGCCTAGACAACCACTCACAGTTTAATTCCACACCGGACGGAGCAATTACATTGTAGTGTACATGATGGTAAGACTTATTATGATGTAACCAAAACCAACTTTTGACCTCACCCAATTCAGTTCCAGCCTCAACATAACTCCTATTATAAATACTTTTAATTAGCTTAGGTGTTAAGCTCGTAGGGTCTACATGATGAAACTCAAAGCGGTAACCGTGTTTGTCTATAATGGCCACCTCAAAATAGTTATTATCAGTTTCTTTACCGGCGCTATCTTGTAGTGGGATCCAATGTTTTTGAAAGTGACCATTACCTAAAGGAGAGTATGAATAAAATCCTGCCTCAACATAACCAGAGGTGGGTGCAATTATTTTTTCTTGTGCTTTAGTCACCAAATCACAACCACCGTGAAAGTAATCTCTATATGAATATTCATAGGATTGATATTGGGCTAATAAATTACCAATTGAATTTATGCCATCTTCAAATTTTACAGGCCAATCTAAAGCATGTTTTTTATAAGGAAGCTTTAGTTTATTACTCACTTTATGGAGGCTATAACTAGCTGAAACAGGTGTGTAACCTTTAGACAAAGCTATGCTTTTTGGTAAAATGTTCTCATTAGCCATGCCTTGAAAGCTAAAAACTATAGTGATTAAGAGGGCCAATGGTTTCAAAGTATACATAGTCTTAATGTAAGCAACAACTGAGCCAATTACATAAAATTCGTGACTAAATTCTTGGAAATGGAATGCTCCAAACATAGCCATAGAAGAGTTCTTCAGTAAATTAGTAACCACCTGATCTACAATTAATTAGGCCATGCTCAAGCCTTGCTTTATCTGACCTCAAGCTAGAAACTTCATGCTCTAAACGGTCAATTTCTCTTTCTAGATCATAAACTCTATTTTTATAATACTGATTTACACCCTTAGCATATGGCTTTAAAAACTCTTTTTCCTGCTCTGGCGTGCAAGTCCCTATGTACTCACCACCCCTATTAGCAAACTTTTCTGCATAGCCAGGAGTACAAAACACTTTTAAGCCCTCAGCATAACCTTGTTTGAACAACTCATCTTGTGGCTTAACACCGTACTTATCGTTACAATTTTTATAGTAGTGTAGCAAACCGCTATCTACCCTTTTGCCATTAATAGCTGAACTGTACCCACGTTTATCCCAGCTAAAATTTGTGCATTCATTTTTTGAGTAAGTGGCACAAGAGGTGATTACAAATATAAACATTAAAAATATACATTTACTAATAATAGCTTTCATACGTAAAAACTATCATTGCTTACGGGCTAACTCAATGTACATAGTGACAAAGCTTAGTTTGGATAAGTTTTAAGTAAGTACTGTAAGTCTATTAACTCTCCATTAAAAACATTTATATCAACAAAAGTTTTTATACCTTCTACATGCCCCCTATTGGCATACTGCCAAAATAACCAAGAATCTTTACTGGGAATAGAGGGTTTTTTGTATATATTCCTAACCCAGAGTTTGTAAGGTAAATTAGCACCTTCTAAGTAAGCTTTATAAAAGTCTGAGGTGACATATAAAATAGGCTCTTGCTGATATGCCTTTTTTATTTCATTGGCAAAGCTTTTAATTTCCATCAATAATTCTTTTTTAGAAGGCCTATTACTACAATTACCACCAAACTCTAAATCAATAGCTGGGGGAAGCATAGGCGAGGTACTTGGCACAGTAGCAATGTAGTTGATCGCTTGCTCTAAGCCGGGCTTACAAAGTGTAAAAAAATGATAAGCCCCTGTTAGAAAAAAGTTCTTATGTGAATTTAACCAATTATTTTTAAACTTTGGGTCTTTAAAATCACCACCTTCGGTTGCTTTTATATAAATAAATTTATAATTTTGTTTACTAAGCTGCTCCCAATTAATCTTACCTTGATGATGAGAAATATCTAAACCCTGCACCGGAAATTCCTCAAAACTTGGGTAATTAAATCTTATTTTCCCTGAATAAAGTAAAAAAATTATCATTACCCCTATAAAAGCTATGCCTAGTAGTGTTTTTACTTTAGCTAACACTTACTAACCTCCTTACTTTTTTTTGTATCATTGCATTTATAAAAATTGAAAAAATAAATATGAAAATACTTAATCCCATCAAGAAAAAATCTATAGACCCAAAGCGGCGTTTAAATTTAGAATTGATATAAGCAACAATGTCACTATTATTCCCAAATTCATATCTTATTAATACTTCATCACCCACATCGGGAAGTATATGATAGTGAGATGTATCTTCTACTTGCATTTTAACAAAGCGATCATTCCTATCATAAAACTCCACTATGGCATAAGAATTTGAATATTCATTAGTTTCTATTTTAGTTACTTTAGCAATCGTGCATTGTTCAATACGGCTTTCTTCACACAAACTATGTTTAGAATGAAGTAAGTCAAAATAGTGAAAGTACTGAATTTGAATATGTGCACAAATCACAATCACGGCTAACAATTTAAAAGCTAAAGGCAACAAGGGAAACCTTCCCCCCACTGCCTTCCATGCTATGGGCCCCAAGACTAGAAGAGCTATATAACCTAAAGACCCAATCATTATTACTATACTAACTACCCAGCTCATATTTAAACTTCCTTGCTAGTTTCTGTTAAGCCTAGGTTAAACCAATCAATTTTTCTTGTAGCATACATAAGAACTGCAAGAATTAGCCAGAGACCTAAAGCTCCAATGACAAGGGTAAAGTCTTCTTGCTGAAGAAGTACAAATAAAAAGCCATATAAAACCCCTAACTGAGTAAATACAATGGCCGCCCCCTTTTTCACTTTAGTCACACCCAGTACATACATTGAAATAGTAATAAGTGTTGTTAAAGCAGCCACCAAATAAGCTATTGCAAAACCAAGATGCTCTGAAAAAGACAGAAGCAATAAATAAAACAGTATCAAACTTGCACCCGTCATTGCATAATGCATTGGATGAAATTTTAGTTTATATATAATTTCTATGAAAAACATGGTCACAAAAGTTAGCAATATAAACAGTAGTGAGTATTTTACGGAGCGAGTATTTAACTGATAACTCTGAAGCTGTAAGTGTAAATCCACACCAAATTTAGTATCAGCTAATTCATCTTCTAATTTATTATCACCCTCCCACTGCTTTGGTAAACTCCTTGTTAAGCCAAGTACTTTCCACTGCGCTTGAAATTTTGTATCTTCAATTTCATGGCTCTCTGGTAAAAAAGCACCTTTAAAGCTCGGTGAACCCCAGTTTGCAGCCATACTCACTTCTGTAACTTCACCAAAAGGGTAGAACTCTAATGCCTCACTTCCTCTTAAAGTAACTTCAATAAAAAATTTACCATTGCCATTTTTTATTAACTCCTTGTCTGGTATTATTTTTCCGTTTATGGAGCTCGACATTACTTCTGATGGCATTTGTCCAACTGTTTCTTTCAACTTTTCATCATTCCACTTCATCAATACACTTTTTAGTCCACGAACTTCCTTAATACCTAAAGTCAGCTCTGCCTTTTTCCAGTTAATCACCGTATCTTTTAAATCAAGACTATTTAAATTTATATCGTCAAAGTTTCCTGACATAACTAATTTAGTTTCATAAAGCGGAACTTGGTATACTCCACGATAGCGAATCACACTATTTGTATCAGCTGATATTTTTAAATTTTTTGGTAAAAAATGTAATGTAGTGAAATTATCAGTAACTGTTGTTTTTCCTTTTTCATCTTTACTTTTTATTTTTTGCACAGCCGGTATTGATAACACTACAGCTCCTGCTACCTGACTCTCTGACCACTTTTGAGCCACTTCTTTTTTGGCCACCTCTCCATATTGATTACGTTCTTTAATTACATCTTTTATATGTGCCACTGGAATCATAAGCAAAAAACTTATAGCCACAGCTATTCCGATCTTTACCCATATATTATTTTGTATTGAACTTGTTATTGAATCATTCATTATGCTCTCCTTCGCTATATTTGTATTTATAGTGTCGAAAAGCTTTTTGAACTTTCTGCGAAGTTTATGTGAACATAATATGAAAAGTTATTTATTTAGTGATATTAACAGGTTAACTCCTGGCATTTCGTCTGTACTAGGCTCCAATTGAACCCGTCCTGAGTGTAAAGCTAAAGCCTCTTTCACAAAGCTCAAACCTAAACCAGTGCTTTTTTTCCCTGTGCTTGGGCGCTCAAGGGAGTAAAACTTATCAAATATTTTGTTTTTAGCGTATTCTGGTACGCCTGGCCCCTGATCACGTATATAAATTTTTATAGTTTTACCTTCGTCGGTTACATCAATTTGAATTTCTCCATTTTCAGGTGAAAACTGTATAGCGTTGACTAATACACTGCTAATTACTTGCGAAATTAATTTTTGTTCACCAAAAAATTGTATGTTTTCAGGCCTACAATGAAAGTTCACTTTTAATTTTTTTTGTTCAACTAAAGACAGTAGCGCATCAATATTTTCTAAAATAATCTTCTTTATTGAAAAGTGACTTGGGTTCACAAGTGAGCTTCTACTTTCTAGTGAAGCTAAATTAAGTAGTTCATCTAATTGTTTTTTAGCACGTTGAGTCTCGCTATTAATATTAGATAAAAATAAATCTCTTTTCTCATCTGGCATATCGTCTTGCAATAACTCTGCTGCGCCCTGAATGGCACTCAATGGACTTTTTAATTCATGAACTAAATGCTGTACAAAGCTTTCAATCGATTTTTTACCTTCTAAAGAAATTCTCATTTCATCGAAGGCTTGAGCTAAGTTGTTAAACTCGGTTGACGTGGACTTAGGAGGCCTAGCACTCGCCCCTTTAGTAATTTTTTGGGCATATTTTGTTAGGGCATTAATTGGCCTAGTTAACCAAAATGAAAATAGTGCGGCAAGCAGTATAGCTGTTATCAGCACTAATATTGTTATTAATATTATCTTCTGTCTTCCTCTTAGCATAAATGAACGCAGGCTCTGCTCAGGCTTAATTACTGACACTGAACCAATGATTCTATCTTCATACTGTATAGGGGCTGCTACATAAAATATGGAAGATAAAGGGTCTGATGAGTTTACCCTTGTGGATCTAGCACCATATTTACCTTGCAAAGTAAGATACACATCATTCCACTGTGAATAGTCTTCCCCAATATTATTAGCATTTCGTGAGTCGTATACAATAATACCTTTACTATCAGTGATATAAGCTTGTATTGGGCTTTCACCTTTAACTACTCCATGAATATTGGCACTAAAATTTGTTTTTTTAAAATTTTTAAAAGCTTCATCAAAATCTTTAATCTTGATAAATCCTTTATCAGATTGTGCACTCAGGTAAGAGGCCAGAATATTAGAGAAGTCCACTAATGAATCTTCAATAGTTAAAGCGTACTGACTACGCACTTCTTTCATTAGCCAGTAGCCATAACCCCAAAAACCTAGACTTAATATAATAACAATACTAATAAAAATTTTATAAGAATACTTCACAGCTTAGTCTTTCACTGAATAACCGATCCCTCGGTGGGTTATTAATATCTCATCTTTAGGCTCTATATCTTTAAGCTTACTTCTAATAGTTTTAACATGTGTATCCACTGTTCTTTCCAAACTCATATCCGGCGTTTCCCAGACATGCTCCATAATTTGTTGACGAGAGTACACTTGACCTGGTCGGTTTAATAATAACTCTAAAATTCCATATTCATAGCGGCTTAACTTTAGGCTCACATCATTAAATGTAATTCTTCGCTTTTCAGTGTCCACCTGAAACCCAGCTCCTAAGCTACTTTTCCTTGGCGCACTTACCCTTCTAAGTATTGCATTTAACCTAGCTGTCACTTCCCTAGGACTAAATGGTTTTGTAACATAGTCATCACCACCAATTTCTAACCCTACTACCTTATCAATTTCATCATTACGTGCTGTCAAAAATATTACCGGGGTATTACTATTTCTACGTAGCTCTTTGCAAAATTCAAAACCATTACCATCAGGCAACCCAACATCTAATATAATAGCAGCAAACTCACTAGAGCCTATTGCTTCTCTGGCGCCAGATATAGTTGGAACTCTGGTTGGGTCAAAACCCTCTTTTTCTAATGTATAAATCAAAGTATCGGCAATACTTCGCTCATCTTCGACTACAAGAATTTTTTTATTCATCATATGTAATAACCTCTACATCTAGTAATATCACTTCTTATACAGTAATACTAGATGCATAAGTAATTATCATCTCTTAATCTTAAATTCAATAATATGTAAATAGAGCCTATTCTTTTATAAACTCATTCTCAGAAAAATACGTCATATACATTTGCAAGAAGTAATTCACAACTTCTGTTTTATAAGTATCTTCTCTCATAATTGATAAAATGTAATCAAACTGAGATATAACCGCATCCAGTTGTGTTGTTTGATTCATATAAAATGAATCAAAATTTGCAATGATTTCTTGAGCTTGATCTTGGTCAATACTGCCATTTCTTTCAATATTTTTATAAATACTCTCACGCACTTCAGCTTGTGCTTTATCAATATTTTCATAACGATCTAAGTAAACATTTCTTATATCTAATACCGCTGAAAATATTTGTTCAAAAACTGTTTCTTTTTCCAGCTCCTCAGATTTTTTACTTTCTGCCATCATATTATTTAAATAAAAAATACGAGTTATTTTTGTGTCCACGTACTTTTCTCTTTGCAATTGAAGCTTTTCAAATGCATTCGCAGCTCTGCTCTCAATTTCACCTTGCTTGTGGGGATATTTAGCTAGGTTCAATGGTGACAGAGAAGAGGTAGCAAACCTGTAAATCTCTTTTAGCGATGCCACAAAGTTTAATTGCTGACGAGCAGAGGCAAAATCTTTAAACTTAAGCTGGCCACCGATCAACTTATCCTCAAGTCTATACTTATACTTCTGGGGCATACATGAGTAGGCTATACCAGCTGCTAAGCCAGCGAATGACCCTACTCCATTACCAATAACGGGAACTGCCGAACCAAGAACATTTCCAGCTGTTAGCGTGGCCATAAATACCAAGAAATCAGAATTCAAACCTTTGCGAATAGCATTATAAAATAATAAATTTCTTAGTTCATGATTAGATAATGTACTGGCCATGCCAGCAACTAGTTTTTGATAAGCAATCAAGAACTTCTCTTTTTCATCTTCTGATAGTTGATCTTTAGAAAGCTTAGATAAATAGCTACCAAGTTTTTGTAAGTATATTTGCTCATCAACCTCTAATTGCATTGATGACATTTGAAATAATTCGTAACTTAACTGCCATGAAAAAGTGGCAACAACATTTAAAGCACCAACTTTCATAAATGACTTTAATATAGATTCTTTATTTTTTTGTAGGTCTGAGTTAAAGATTTTACTAACTTTATTATAACCCCAGATACTTGTTCCTGTTATCGCTGATGATCCAATAATCGAAAATAATAGTTCAGCATTACCCCCGCTATCAACCACTGTGTCAAAAGCCTTTTTCGCGGTCATTTGTGTTTCACCGTCTTGTGATTCGTACTTAGCTTGTTCAATAATTGAAAAAACGCTAATTAACATTATAGCTACAGATACATTGACTACACCCTTCACAGTCCCTTTTGCAGTACTTTTACTACCGTTCATCAATGAATGAACAACGTTTTTTCCGTAGCTTAAATTTAGTTTAGGCTCTGCAACAGATATTGTAGAGCCTAGCATAAAACTGAGTACGATAAAATAAAGGGTGATCTTTTTAATTATGTGCATGATAAATTTAATAAAGCCTTTTTTAATCTTGGTTTAGCAATAAAAGCGTCATCTATAGATGTTTTTGAACCCATCTTCACTAATCGCCCAACATCCTTAGTAATAGTAGTTAATGAACCAAGGCTGATATCTCCCCAACCATATCTTTTTGAATTTACAAATAAAGATAAGCTTGATTCTGTGAATTTTAGCCTTTTAATTAAATCTAGAGCTTGTCTTGGATTCATGCTTTTAATTTTCTGCATTTGAGCAATATTTAATTTTTGAATTTCAGTTAAAACTGTAAGCCCATTTTTTTTAGCAACATTAGTTATCTTATTTTCACTTAATAATTTTAATGCCTTTTGATTCAGTTTACTTAAGTTAGCCATGCTTAATTTTGTTTTAATACCATCAGCTGCTTGACCTGCTTTAGCGAAAAGAGTTTTCATCTGTTGTGTACTCTGAGCACCCTTACCTGCCTTTAATCCGTTAGTTAGCTTTAACGCCTGGGCAGAAAATGAGTGAGTTAGCATAATTATTAAAGCAACTTTTACTATGTTCTTCATAAAATATTCTCCTTAGACTAAGTAATATTACAAAATCCAGACCAGCTTCTGTATAGCTCCTTATATACAGTTGAATTTTGTATAACTCATAAGCAATTGAAATTACTTAATTAATTACATTGAATTTTCGATCAAAACCTTTTCAGCTGCTAAACAAATTTTGTCATCTGGCCTTGGCACCCAATCCTAAAATTAATCTATTGATCTCTCAGCTGGCATATAAATTGATATTACTATTACAAAAAAAAGGATTATTTTATGAAATATGCAATTATTATTTTTACCTTACTGTTTACTGCCCCAGCACTTTCAGCAGCAAAGACTTGTACACCTAAAGAAGTACAAACAATTAAATCACTTCTTATAGAGCACGCGGCCGTATCAGCAGAAAGAGCAGCTACCTTTTTAAAAACAAGAGCAACTGTTACATATAAAGGTAAGTTGTTAGTTAAACTAAAAGTAGATGATAAAGTTTGGAGCCATGGTTTTATGTGTTCAAGCTGTGGAAATGCAAATGCAACGAGACCTAAAAAAGGCAGGCATGATTGTCAAACTTGTGCAAATCCACATGAAGTAAAAGATGTTAAAGAAGACTTCATTCCAATTGATAAGTTACAAGAGCAAGGTGTTGCTACTATTATTAATAATCATGTTCATGTTGATCCTAGGTTTATTGCATTAAGCAAAAAAGATATAGAGCGAGTTAATTCTGGCAAAAAAGCTTCATGTGAATCCTGTGGAACTTCTGTATTTAACCTTGATGGTGAAGTATGTGTAAGCTGTGGTACTACTCATGCTAAAGCTAAACAATCATACCCTGACTTAGTAGATGTGGGTATTAGAACAAGAACTCAGCAAGTGCAAACTGTTAAAAATGCTAGCATGAACCCTAAAGTACTTATTGCAGGATCTGTATTAGCAGGAACTGTTGGCAGCGGAGTATGGTGGGCTACGCGTAAACATGATATCGTAGGCCAGATCGGTGAAAGGTCTTGGAGAAAAGATATTATTATTGATAAATTTATTCCAGTAACTACTAGTGATTTTAGAGATAATATTCCAAGCCGTCCAAGCGTTATGCCTATTAACGGAACTGGTGAGTATAGTGGTGCTACAAATGTTCGCGGCTGTTACGATAAACATCACCATTATATTCAAGTTTCTTGTGGTACTGAAACTTACTATGTCACTGAAACATACTCTTGTGGCACAAGCCTAGTATCAAATGGTAATGGTGGATCAACTACTGTTTCTAATACATGTACTCGTAGCGTACCTAAGCAACGTACAAAATACTGCGACGAATCTGTTAAGAAAAGATACTGTGAATATGATACTTACAAGTGGAAGAAACAAAGAGTATACACTGAAAAAGGAATAAACCCCATCAGTGCTGAAGACATGATTTGGCCTGAATTTGATGTGGAGTATGATGCTCATGAGAGATACAGAAAAAGCTCTGACTTTAAGGTTAATATTAATTATACATTTAAAGAAGAATCTCAAATTCACAAGTTAGACATCGGAGAATTGAGCTTTATTAGCTGGATGGAAAATGATGTTGCCTACATGGAGGTTAACAACATGGGTTCAGTAAGGTCAGTTAGTCAAACTCCAAAAGAAGAAGAGTAAAAAAAACCAGCTTATAATTAAAGATACAAAATATCTTAAAATATAAGCTGGAATCTTAACCTTTAATTAAAGACCAAAACAATTAGCAATCATATCTTTTTCTTCTTCAGAAAAACTTCTCGCTTTTTGAGTCAACTCTTGAGTACTTCTACAAAGTCTTAAAATTTCTTGTTGTCTTAAGATTTTTTCAATGTCATCACCTGATCCTGTCCCAATTTCACTTGAGAAAGTTTCAGTAATCATTTTAGTACCAAACCTAGAATCAGCTGGCACATCTAAAATATAAGTCTTAGCATTAAAGAATCCTTTAGGATTAATTTTAACTGTAGTTTGTGAAGTTGTTTTTTGACAAACTAAAGATGAAACTAAGTAGTTATCAAATGTTGAACTAGTGTCTTGCTTTACACATCCACCAGAACCTAAAACAACTCTTTCAGCAACTGTTTCTTTTACTGATTTAGTTACTTTAACATCTCTCATATTTTCAAATTTTGCTAACTGCTCAGGGGTGATTTTTTTAGTATCTGGTAAAGATACTTTTGCGTTTGATATAGTAGAGAATAAAACTACTGATAATAAGACTAAAATACTACGTATAAGCATTGTGGGGGCTCCTTTTTTAAATTAAATAAATGTTATTAGGCTTAAAACTATTTTTGATCTTGAAAAAAGCAATAACAATGCCAACTGAAATACAACCATGAACATAAACCTATGATGTGTAGAACTGAAAATTACGCTGTTCTAATCAAAACAAATGAAGTAATTACAGTATCTGTATTAAAGGTAAACAAGCCTACATAAGGACTACTTCTACTCCCCTTATAAAGACCAACTGCATTAAAAAGTATCTAATATTAGGGACTTAGCATTCATAGCTTTTAATATAACCCCCTAATTTTACTTTCCTCTTGAACTAATATTCTAAGAGTACTTTAATACTTGGATCTAGGCACCTTAAGGAGGAGTAATATGAAATTATTAGTTTTATTAGCTGGATTAGCTTTATTATTTTCTTACAATGTTGAAGCTGAAAAGCAAAGAAAAGAGCCCTTAAAATCAACAGAGCTAAAGCTAGCTGCCTGTGATGTATTAGTAGAAAACTACTCCATTAGCATGAAAGAATGTAAACGAATGAATAACTTTGTTATTGAAAAAAATTATACTCAAGAAATTATATCAGGCATTGGTATTGAGCTATCCAACAAAAGTATAAATTGTCATTTATATGCTAGTCGTGAAGTTATAATTGATTCTAATGAAGTCATTTTATTATCTGACTGGAAAGTGGAAGAAGATCTTCGTTCTCGAACTCAAGGTTGTGTTGAGTAAAACTAAGTACGGCTCCAAATCATGGGGCCGATCTAAATGTTACAAGCTATTAAGTTTTAAATAGAAATTATATTTTACATAGGCTTTTTGTAGAGTTTCAAAAGTATTTAGTATGTTTTCAGGGTCTGAATTAAGCTGAGTACTCATCATAGCAGCAGAGCTCTCAATTTCTTTTGTTAAATTATCATACTGCAAAGAGCGCTCTTCATTGTCTAGAATCGAAAAGTCAATAACCTCAACCTCTGGGAAAAGCATTTTAGC
>CALLBC010000171.1 GCA_938001965.1 uncultured Bdellovibrionales bacterium
ACTGCAAAATGAATTAAACAAGAAGTTGGGCTCATTGTTGCAATACTAATATTGAACTTCTTTTTTTCAAAGTAAATATCATCTCCACAACGGATTAGTTTTGTTGAGATATCTTTAACAGTGGAATTTTTTTGAATATAACTAATAAATATCTCACCGAGGAGCCTTTGCAAACAAACACCAGAGAAAAGTTTAATATCAAATTTTTCGATTATGAAATGAAGCATTTTATCTGCTTTGATTTCGGCTTTTTGTAGTAAATCTTCTCCATCTACCATATGGTCTAAAGTGACCTCACAGGCCCCAATCCAAGAAATAATAGAGTCGCCCAAGACTTTATGGTTCAAATAGGCATACAACGAGTGAAGCTGGCTTCCATCGTATTTAATATTTTTATTGATCCATAGAGCTTTCATAGGGCTAACTTATTGTTTTCTAGCCTCAAAAACAAGATATTTATATTCAAAAACTTGAACTCTCAGGCTCTAGGCTACCTTTGTGAGTGTTGTCCGTATTTATCTTGTACAGTATTTAACTTTTTTTCACCTGCATATTTTGTCTTTATTATTTCAAAGGTTTGATGATAATTTACATTCAAACTATTAAACCCCAAACCTAGCCCCCCCCCCCAATTAAGTGGCTATAACTATATGGAGCTATTATGAAATTATTACTTATCTTATCACTTGTCTTTAGCAGTGTATCTGCACTTGCTTGCTTACCAATTCCTGGTTTTGAAAGCAGAGTTAAAAATGAACTTTTACTAGATGTTGCCAACGAATATGGCGTTGATCTTTCCAGTGATAAATTTACTGTAGAAAACCAAAAATATCAAACGGCTTGGACTTACACAGACTCAGGATTTCAGTGCCATGATACTGATATTGCATCAGGTACATTCAAATTAAACACTAAGACTTTTGGTCAATTATGTTTTTATACTGTTGAAGCTAAAATTGTTTCTAAGCCTGAAGCTGCTAACCAGCCTGCGAAAAGCACAATCACTAAAGAGTTAATCTCTAAAGATTGTTTAAGTAAATCTCAAGGTAACTAATCATGAAAATACTTATTTTTATTAGCTTATTATTAATTTCAAACAGTAGCTTTAGCATGAATGCCTCAAAAGCCGATGCTATGGATAAACAGTTTTTTTGTAATGAAATTGCACAGTTTATTAATGGGTCAACAGGTGGCGCGGGGCACCCAACACCACCATTAATGGTAAACATGTTGAAGTGTTTAAGTAACCAAACTATGCAAATTGAAAGAATTAGTTCAAATATCAGCTTTATCAGTGGTGAGGTCGCTATAGATCCTCTAGGTTCTGAGCCTTATTTTTTGAAGTCATTATTCTGTACTTTAAGCTACTCAGGAAAGGCTCCCTTTGCAGTGAGTCTCAATGATTTACAATGTCAGCAATAATTTAAAATATAAATTAATTGATTTAAGCCAGTTCACTCATTGAACTGGCTTTTTTTTACAGAGCAGCAAGATATCTTTGGCAGGACTCACACTGACCGCAAATTCTATTACCGTTGAAATAACAAGGCCAAATGTTTTCATAATTTACATTTAATAACTTACCCATTTGGACTATTTCTTTTTTATTTAAGTAACTTGTGTAACTTTTTACTTCCACTTGATTACTAGTTGAGTAACTTAAAGCTTTATTAGCTGCGCTTATAAAATCCACTGAGTTATCGGGAAAGGTGGCCGCTTCTTCTATATTAAAGCCCACGATGACATACTCTGCCTTTAACTCTTCAGCAAAACTGGCAGCAATATTAATAAACAAGCCATTACGGTTGCTCACCCACACGGCTTTAGCTGAAGCTACAGAGGCCTCCTTAGAGTTTATATCCACCAAATCTGTTGGGATTTTTTCATCACTAACCAAAGAGCTGGTGGCAATTTCAGACAGCCAAGGAACATCCACCCGTTTATGGCTAACGCCCAACTCTTTACAAATTTTTTGTGATTGCTCAAACTCTTTTTCAAAGGCCTTTTGCCCGTAATTAATTGTGATTGCAAGCTTAACGTCAAGCTCAGTAACTGCTTTGTATAAATTCACAGTTGAATCTAATCCCGATGAAAATAAAACTACGCAAGACTCTTTAGGCATTAAAACTTAATTTTTTAACCATTAGTTGTAGTGTTTCACGACCAGCAAAGTAATTGGCCTGGGCTTCAACAAGGGCATTTAAGGGCTTACCCACATACTGTGGAATTTCATCTGGCTTAATGCTTGGGGAGAACCAAATGGCATTCATTGTTTTTCTAGTCACAGTTGAAGCCAGTACTAATCTTAAATGGCCACCTTTTAACTCTTTATAGCTTTCCAAAAAAGTTTCTTGTAAAGAGTAAATTGGCTCCTCAAAACCAACTCCAAAGGGTTCAAGCTTTTTAACCCAAGGCAAGTAAGCCGAAGTAAAATCATCAAGCCGAGCTTCAAGATCATAAAAGCCAGTGACCACGTCTTTATCTAGTTCTTCCATAGCTTTTTTATCAAAGTACTCTTTTAGTTTACCCATAAAGCCTTCAAGCTTATCTATGTGTAAATGAAAACCAGCTGCTGGAGCATGCCCACCAAAGCCTTCTAATTCATCTTTACAGTGTTCAAGGGCATCAACTAAATTAAATGTGGTTTCCTTTGGAATTCTAGCGCTGCCGGTAACCTTATCTCCTTTTATAGAGCCAATAAAAGAACACTTTTTAAACTCTTCACTCAGTCGCGTGGCAACTAAACCAACCACCCCTTGATGAAAATCCTCAGAGCAAGCTAGCACAAAGTTTTCATCCACAAAAGTTTCACCTATTTCTAAAGCTTCTGTCATAGCTTGGTCTTGGAGTTTTCTTCTTAAAGCATTGTTCTCAATCACTTCAGAAATTAATAACTTGGCTTTAGCTGTATCTTCTTCAATAAAAATATCTAATGGCAGTAAGCCTCTTTCTAAGCGGCTTAAAGCATTGAGCTTGGGAGCAAACCGAATAGCCACATCAGAGCTACTTAAGGCAGGCTTACCAAGTAAGGTTAGCTCTTTTAACAAAGCTTTAAGCCCTGGCCTTTTAGTATTCTTTAGTTCTAACAGTCCATACTTAACTAATGAACGATTCTCACCCACTAGAGGAACTAAATCAGTCAGTGTCCCAATAGTAAATAAATCCAATAAAGATTTTAAATTTAAATTATGTTTAATATTATTTTCTTCCAGTTTTATTTTTAAACCCATTAAAAAATAAAAACCGACGCCACAACCACATAAGTGCCCTAAACCAGAAGGACAAGTCCCTTTATTGGGGTTAACAACAGTGTAAGCATTTGGTAAAGTTTCTTTCGGTAAGTGATGATCAGTTATAACTACATCAATCCCTAGCTTATTGGCCGTGTCCACCGCTTCATTACCAGTGATACCAACATCCACTGTAATAATTAAACTAACACCCTGTTCTTTTAAGGACTCAATGGCATGGGAGTGAACACCATAACCTTCACTTAAGCGCTTAGGCTGATACAATGATATTTTTTTAAAACCCAAGTCTTTTAACCCTTGGTTTAAAAGAGCTACGCCTGAACTGCCATCTAAATCAAAATCACCATAAACACAAACATGCTCACCCTCTTGCAATGCTTTTAAAAATCTCTCACAAGACTTTTCCATATCATCAATTTTATAAGGATGAGATAAGTCTTTCAGGCTTGGCTGAATTAAATTATCAACTTGCTCTTCAGTGGTGATGTCACGGGTGTTTAATAACTTCCAAATTATATTGGGCATTTTATAAGGAGATTCACCTAAATTCGATGACAGCTTTGTAAGTTTTGGCTTTTGCGCCCACACATTTTGCAATTAATTCTCCCGCTGGCTTAACTTAACAAAATGGATAAACTTTAGATGGAGGACTTTCTTTTACTTTACGATGATCGCGTCGCGCTTTGCGTATCTGACTTGCGGCACGAAGTGACGCTAGGCAAAGACGCAATGCTGCCGTTAGCCCCGTCGGAAAATAAAAGAAAGTCCTCCATATAAAGTTTACCCACCTGGCTACGCTGTAAGTAAGTTAAAAAAAAAGCCCTAAATGAATAGAGCTTTTAGTTTTTTAGGCTTTCGCAGCCTCTTTTTTATTTTGAATATAATCTGCAAACAGTACTAATGGCGATGCAATGTAAATTGATGAGAAGGTTCCCACAACCACACCAATAGCTAAAGTAAAGGCAAAGTCCTTAATTACTCCACCTGCTAAGAAGTACATGGCTAGTACGGCTAAAAGCGTAGTTACTGAAGTTAGTAAGGTACGCGATAAAGTTTCGTTAATTGAAATATTAATTAGTTCTTTAAAGTTAGCATGCTTGTACTTTTCTCTGTTTTCTCTAATTCTATCAAAGGTTACAATGGTATCGTTCAGTGAATAACCAATAATGGTCAAGATGGCGGCCATGGTTTGTACATTCACCTCTCTTCCAAATAAAGAATAAATACCTAAAGTAATAATAGCGTCATGGAATAAGCAAAACACGGCACCAGGTGCGTATTTATAGTCAAAGCGTAAGCCAACATAAACCAAAATCATTAGTAAACTGTATAGCACAGCTAATAAACCATTTTTCTTAAGCTCATCCCCAATTTGCGGACCAACACTATCAACACGGCGAACTTTAGGTCCTAAACCTTGAAATGAAGATCCTAGTCCGGCTGTTACCTTGCTGATCATGGCGTTGATCATGCTGTTAGTTTCTTTTTCGTCTTTACCTTTAATAGACTCTAAACGAATTAAATATTCATTTTCCTCTCCTAAAGCCTGAACGGAAGCCCCTTTGTAACCCATTTCACTAGTAAAGCTTCTCACTTTTGAAACTTCAACAGGTTGATCAAACTGCACTTGCATTTCAATTCCACCGGCAAAATCAATACCGTAAACGAAACCTTTAGACATAATAACAGATAAAAAGGCTATAATAATTAAGCCCGACACTAAAGCAACAGGCTTAGTGTAATCCATGAAGGGATAGTTAAATCTCGCCGTACTTTCCTTTTTGATTTTGGAAGTACTGTCGTGACTTTTACTTTTAATATTTTTACCACTAATTTTTTTTGACATCTTTAAATCCTTTAAATCTTTTTAAGTCCACGTTTAACAATTGACCATTCAATGATTGTTCTTGAAACAAAGATTGAAGTGAACATTGAAGTAACGATACCTGCTAGTAATGTAACTGCGAATCCTCTGATTGGTCCTGTTCCAAAATACATTAAAACAAAACAAACAGCTGCTGTTGTAATGTTAGCATCTAAGATGGCTGAAAGGGCAAAATCAAAACCGTTTTTAACAGACAAGGCAATACCTGAGCCTTTTGCCAACTCCTCTTTAATCCTTTCAAAGATAATCACGTTGGCATCAACGGCCATACCAATAGTTAGGATAATACCGGCTACACCTGGCAGAGTTAATGTTGCACCCAACATTGTTAAAATAGCAATAATCAAAATAATGTTAAACACTAGTGAAGTGCATGCCACCATACCTAAGCGACGGTAGTAAAAGAGCATAAAGATTAAAACCAAAATTAAGCCTAAGCCCCCTGCGTACTTACCTTTTCTAATTGAATCGGCACCTAAAGTTGGCCCAACAGTCCTTTCTTCTAACTGTTGTAATGCTGCAGGTAGTGCACCAGCCCTCAGTGATGTAGCAATGAGTTGTGCTTCATCATAAGTCTCTTGGTAACTTCCCCCAGAACCTAAAGTGATTCTTGCTGAATCACTATCAATTCTGGCACTCACTGATGGTGCTGACTTAACAACATCATCAAGAACAATGGCTAACTGACCGCCAATGGCTTGCTCAGAAATATCGGCAAACTTTCTACGACCTTCAACACTAAACCTAAATGTTACCTCTGGTTTTCCGTATTGATCCACACCCACATTGGCATCTTCAAGTAAATCACCCGAAAGCCTTGAGCTTGTATCAACTAAGTAGGGTCTTTTACCATCAACTAGAGTTTTTGCTCCATCTACTTTTTCAAAAACTAAGCGAGTATCTTTTGGTAGGTCTTTACCAATGGCTTCGTTAACTTTTTTAATGTAACTTGAATAAGCAAGGTTTCCACCTTCGCCACCATCTTTAAAGCCAAGTTTAAATTTACCTGTTTCTTCAGCTTTTTTTACTAATTCAAAAACTTGGTCGCCAGGCATCTTTGTGGATACCACTCTGAAGTTTAAACGAGCCGTTTTATTAATTAAGTCTTTAGCACGAGCTGAATCTTTAATACCTGGTAATTGAACTAAAATTCGATCACTACCTTGAGCGGTAATACTTGGCTCGGTCACACCAAATTCATCAATACGGTTACGAATAACCTCAATGGCTTGATCAACCACTTGTTTTTTGTACTCATCAGCTTTGCTTTGGTAGTACTGAACCACAATTTGATTAGGCTTTGTTTCAATAACCTGTAATGTAGCTGGGTAGAAATCCTCAATGAACTTAGCAATAGACGCTTCATCTGTTGGCTTAGAAGTATTAAAATTCATAAATAATGGATTATTAGGATCAACAGTCACATTAATATGTGGAAGCTCTTTACCACTTAAGTCAGAAGTTAAACTTCCAGCAAGACGCTTAGTTTTTTCAACCATGACTTCGTCAACATCCACACCTAAAACTAAATGTAAGCCACCTTGAATATCAAGACCGTATACAATCTTATTTTTAGTAGGCCACCAGTGCTTAGTTGTTGTTACTGTTTCAGTGATTGGCTCACCTGACTCATTAACAGTTGTTTTCTGCTCTTGTTTTGTTAGATCTACTAAGTTGGGATAGATACTAACAATAGCAGCTATCAACACAATCGCGATGGTGATCCAACGTCCTTTTAAATTCATCCTCTTAACCCCTTATTTTTTTTTTGCTTCTTCTTTGCCGTTTGCCATTGGTGAAGCGATTTGCGCTCTAAGCACTCTAAGCTTTACCCCATCAGACACTAAAAGCGTGGCGAACTGATCTGTTAATCCCTCTATGGTTCCTAAAATTCCACCAGTTGTCAAAACGGAATCCCCTTTCTTCAGACTAGATACGAAATCCTGATGGGTCTTAGCTTTTCTTTGCTGTGGCCTAATTAGGAAAAAGTAAAAAATAATGAATATAAAAATAAATGGCATAAACTGTTCAACCATTGATGGCTTTGGCGCTCCGGCTGCAGCTTGTGCAAATGCGGTCATACTAAACATTGTTATCTCCCTTTTGTAAGGCTTCTTTTTTGCCCGAGAAGCTCTAAAAATCAATATAATTTTAGTAACTTAATGGGAATTTTTAAGATGTTTTTTTAGGGCTGCGTCATAGTTGGCTTGAGTGTAATGCCGTACCCAGCAAAGAAGAGGTTCTTTTTTAGTGAATATCTCTTCATCCCCCTTGGCACCTTCATTACAAACTCTTTTTTATGGCCCTAACCTAAGCTAAGCTGACTACAGCCTAAAGGCATTCAACTTCGCCTGCTCACCGAGTTGGTTTTAGGAAGATATTTTAAATTAAAAAATTGAAAGGTGGAGTTTAATATAAGCTAAACGATCTTAAACCTTATGAGTTAAGAAACCGTTTTTGTGAAGCGCGTCACGCAATCCTGCTTAAATTCTGGCCATGTGCCGTCTGCTATAGCCGCTCGAGACTTCTCAATGAGCTTATTATAGAAATACAAATTATGAATTGTATTAAGACGTCCAGACAAAATTTCGCCAGTATTAAACAAATGTCTTAAGTAGGCTTTAGAATAATTGGTACAAGTATAACAGTCACACTCTGGATCGAGTGGGTTAGGGTCCGTCTTGTATTTGGCTTGCTTAATAGCAACCTTACCTTGCCAAGTGTACATGGTTCCATTTCTAGCCACACGAGTTGGCATAACACAATCAAACATGTCCACACCACTATCAATGGATAAAATTAAATCTAGTGGAGTCCCCACCCCCATTAAGTATCTTGGTTTTTCTTTTGGCATTTTGTGAGCCACTTTTTCTACTAACTCATGCATCATGTGAATGGGCTCACCCACACTAAAACCACCAAGTGCATAACCTGGTAAGTCTACGCTGCAAATTTGATCCATACTCTTTAAACGAGATTTTTCTTCTAGCCCACCTTGAACAATTCCAAATAACAAACTGTCTTTTTTAGTCATAGCGTCTTTGCAGCGTTTCAACCATCGCCATGTCATATTAGATGACTTTTCAATATCACTTTCACTAGCTGGGTGAGGGATACACTCATCGAAGGCCATTATAATATCTGAGCCAAGGTCCATTTGAATTTCCATACTTTTTTCAGGAGTAATATAAAGCTTAGCACCATCAATATGAGAGCGAAATGTTACGCCCTCTTCTGTAATAGTACGTAGCTTGGAAAGTGAAAACACTTGGAACCCACCACTGTCTGTAAGGATTGGCTTGTCCCAGTTCATAAATTTATGCAAACCACCTAAGTCCTTAATTAGTTTTTCGCCAGGGCGTATGTGTAAATGATAAGTATTGCCCAGTAAAATCTGAAAGCCAATATCAGTAAGCTCCTCCGGAAGCATGGCCTTTACTGTGGCCTTTGTTCCCACCGGCATAAATATTGGCGTTTGAACTTCACCATGGGCCGTAGTCAAAACACCACAGCGGGCCTTACCGCATTCACTTGTAATTTTATAATTTCCAATTTCAGCCATGACTAACTCTTTTGTTCTGGGCATTTATATGCATATAAATATTAAAAATAGGAGATGGAATTTGGGTAGGTATAGTTCCATTTAAAAACATATGGGATTGCTATCATAATTAATTGAGTAAAACAAATGATTCAAATCCAACTCAACTATACACCCTAGCAAAAAACTTTATTTTTCCCAAACTGATAAATCACCGTAACTAAATAGCTTGAACTTATTTTCAATGGCCCAATGATAGGCTTGCTTAACCCGTTCTGTGCCAGCAAAAGCAGCCACTAGAGCCAACAAGGTTGACTCTGGCTGATGAAAATTGGTCATTAATACATCTACATAATTGAGTTCTTTACCTGGGTACAAAAACAAATCTGTTGAACCACTTAAACTACCATTCGGTTGCTTAGTGAAATAATCGTAAGGCAACGACTCTAAAACTCTTGTTGCAGTAGTACCCATCGCCCAAATTTTATTTTCACTATTTTTAGTGCCTTCAATTTTTTGTAATGACTCATTTGTAATGGACACTACTTCATGGTGCATTTTATGATTTTTAATATCTAAATTACGAATTGGCAAAAATGTACCTAACCCAACATGTAAAGTTACCGGGGCTATAATAACTCCTTTTGATTTTAATTTCTCAAGGTCATCATTATTAAAATGTAAGCTGGCCGTGGGGGCAGCACAACTACCTGGATTTTCTGCCCACTTAGTTTGATACCAACTCACATCTTCTTTAAAGTTGGATCGCTCGTTTCGCGCTTTTTGAATATAAGGGGGTATTGCCATTTGCCCATAGCTTTCAAAAAAATCCTCACCCACCTCTTTGCTTAGGGTTATGGTTTGAGGAATTCCCTTTTCTAAAAGAGAAAGCTCAACATTGTCTGGCAGTTTTAAACTTTGGTTTTTCTTTAAGCGACTTGAAGGGAAAAGCACTTGCCATGTTTTAGGAGCTACCTTTTCAGTGAATAAAATTTCAAAACCTTCTTCACTAACTACTCTTCTTTTTAAAACTTTTGTGTCATTAATGACTAGGCAATCGTTTTTATTAAAGCGCTCTAGCATTAAATTTTTAGTTAACTCAATTGGATTTTGATTTTTTTGGCTGTACAAAACACGAGTAGTTACAGCCCTTGTCGTTGCAATTAACTCATTAGGATAAGAATAGCTTAGTTCACTTAAGTTCATATGCTTAGAGGGTATATTTTAAACTTATACAATTGTCAGGTATTTTTTTATATATAAAGGATTAATATATTAGTGGCTGGTCATATTAACAGTTAAGTGACTAAGTTAACTGTTAATATGACTTTTACTTCAACAACTTTTTGGCAGTTTTACTCTTTAATCTTCTCAAGGTTTTTCCCACTGATATTTCATAAAAAAATGCTGTAGTGAATGAGCATGCCATAGCTAAAACAATACAAAATAGTGAGACTGTCCATTGATCTGTCATAAAAACTCCCCTTCCCCCCGGAATTAAAAGTTTAGTTAAATTTAAAATGAACCCCTTTCGTATAAACTATTTCGTAGAGAGAGTCAGTCCTACTTAAGGGGTCAAAACGTCCATGTTTTTAAAGCTAAACATCCTTGTCGAGCCTGTAATTTAGATGGAATTTAGTGGCGTTTGGGTTAAGAAAACATTCTTAAGCCTGCCATAGAAATTTATTATGCATTATTTTTTCTGCGCTAAAAGCCTATAATCATGACACTTAGCTCATCTCAAAGCCATTGCCAATAATTGTCTTTAACCATTTTTTTTAGCC
>CALLBC010000172.1 GCA_938001965.1 uncultured Bdellovibrionales bacterium
TATGCTCATGATTTTTCTTAGCAAATATTCTAAAGTTATTTTTCCTTCTTATTCTTGTAATTAACCCATACTTCCTTTTAATTCGAGCTATCTTTTTTTCATTCATCACAAGACCATGTCGCCTTTCAATAAGCATTTTCAGCTGTCTAATACCAACTTTTTCTTTTCTTTTTTCAAATACTTCTTTAATAATTAAATAATCATCAAAGTCTTTATCTTTTTCAGGTTTACTTAAAAATCTATAATACGAACTCTTGCTTATACTTAAGTTTAGAATTTTTATTGAACGCACCTCAGCTGGTACTTTTATGGTCTTAGCAGCCTGATTTACAATTACTTTTTTAATGCTAAGGCTCGTTTCTTTTTTAATTCATCAATAACCCCACTTTGAATCTCAACAAGTTTTAATAGCTCTTCATAAGTTAAATTATCAGACTTTTTAGGTCTTCCTGAGCCTACTTTTCTAATTCCAGTACCCAAGGCAGTTGGCCCTTCTTCATTATATTTTTTTAGCCATCGCTTAATATTACTGGCTGCATAATTTTTTATAAAAAAATCTAAACGAATCCCTTTTTTTTCAAATATTTCATCAGCAGAGAATCCCTGAAAATACTGTTCAATTGCATATAATTTAAAAGAAGGCTTATAAATTACATGATGATCAGTCAGTTTTAAAATATTTGGGTTTTTAGCTAAAAGCTGTCTTTGGTAATTCGATAAATCCAACATATTCTGCACTCCATATAAAGCAAAACCCCATCTTATCACAGATGGGGCTTTTTTTATTGTGTCCCACTTTTGGGGTACAGATCAATTCGATTGGCTTTTTTTTATTTAATAATTAATTAACAAATAATTTATTTCTTAGAGTTATTAACTGCTTCTTTAAGTTCTTTTCCAACTTTAAAAAACGGAAGTTTTTTGTTTTTAACTTCTATAACTTCGCCAGTTCTTGGGTTGCGCCCCTTGTAGGAGCCATAAGCTCTATTTACAAATGAACCAAAGCCTCTGATTTCGATACGATCACCTTTTAAAAGTGACTCTACCATTGAGTCAAAGATGGTATTCACCACAGTCTCTGCTTTAACTCGAGTTATCTTTGCTCTCTCACTGATTAGATTAATTAAATCTGCTTTAGTCATAAAATCCTCGTAAATGGTTGAAACTACTATAATTGTAAGGCTAACTGAGTGAAAGTGAAAAAGAAAAATCAAAATTGCTGAAACTCAAAGCTAAAGTCGAGTGGAAACCTTTGATTTTGGGGCTATTTTTTGTAATTCCCTGTAGATAGAAGGATATTACGGTATGCGTCAATAGTATTGGCCACCATTTTCTTCATATCAAAGAGACTAAAAATTTTAGCCTGTGCCTTATCACTAATAGAGTCCACATTAAGTTCATCGTTAAATATTTTTAAAATCAAATTACTAATTTCTGATATATCTGCAGGTCTCACTAAAAAACCATCTACATTATGAGTAACAATAGTTGAAATGGGACTAACTTCAGAGCCAATTATCACCTTCTTTTGTGCCATGGCCTCAAGTAGTGTGGATTCATAACCAGAAGACTGGTTACTTAAGTTTATAAAAACATCGGCAAGAGCTGTGTAATCTGGAAACTCCATATTACTAGGGGAGTTGATGTAAATTACTTTTGATCCAAGAGCTAAATTATAAATTAAAAGCTCAATATTTTTGGTAAGAGCAGTTTTTCCAATTAAAATAAGACGGGCAGAGGGTTTTTTTATAGCGACCTTTTCAAAAGACTTTAAAATACTTTTGATAATTCCTTCTTCGTTAATATCGATGAGACTAACAGCAACTTTAGAGTGTTTTGGCAAGTTCAGTTTTTTTCTTAGCTCATCAGATTTTTCTCGAGGAGATAAGTCAGTCACTTCAATTCCATAAGGAACTGAGTAGGTCTTCACGCTTGGGTATAAGTAATAACGTTCTAAACTAATCTGTTGAACTGGAGTGGAAACAAATACACCATCAGCAGATTTTAATAATTTGCGGTCACGTAAGAAGTAAGTGGTTAAGAATGTAAAGGTCACGGCAATGCTTGTACTGATAATGCTCTTAATTGAATCGTTCATAATTCCAATAATTGAAAACACCTGGGACATACTTGTTGATTCAACATCGTAGGCAATAGCCACTTTATGTTCTTTTTTGCGACTGCCAATCTCTGTTGCGCTAGCATCAATACTGTGAACAATATGAAAAGGTTTTTCATCGTTTAGCTCTTTAAATTTATCATAAACTTTATTGGTGAAATTTTTCATTTGGCCTTTTTCATATAAAAAATAGGCTTTTACATTATCTTGAACAATTTCAATTTTCTTATCAGGGTTGGACCAAGCAATCACTGTTACATCATGGTCCTTGGCCAGGTTTCTAGCTATGGGCCATAAAAAACCATATTCAGAAGATCGGCCGAGCATTGGAAAGTTCTTGGCGACGATACAAATATTTAGTTTCTCAGGTAATTTTTTCTTACCGATCATCTTAAGGTAAACTCTTTATAATTTTAGTAAGCTCAGGAAGAACTTTTTTATTAGCTTCTGGGAGGTCGTAGCTGGATAACTCATTCCATTTAACCCATTTAATTTCTTGGTGGTGTAGGCTTTTTGGTTCGCCTTGCCAAAATTTTACAAGATAAAATAACAATAGTATGCCAGCACCACTATAATCATGCGTTACAGCCATTAATAAGCGGTCTGTTTTTGATGTGATTCCTAGCTCCTCTTCCAGCTCACGAACAAGAGCTTGTTCTGGACTTTCTCCCAATTCAATTTTCCCGCCGGGGAATTCCCAGAGTCCAGGTAAGTTTTTTTCTTTTGGGCGCATACCAATAAGAACTTTGTCACCGCTGACAATAATACCTGTTGATACTGGAATCCAAAGTGGACGCTTTTTAACTGAAATAATGGCCTCATATGTTTAAGTTTTACTATTGGCGGTCTTTTTAAAAAAGAATGGTCCTTCAAATACAAGAGCTGAATAAACCTGAACTAAGTCTGCGCCAAGATTAAGTCTATCGTAAACATCACTAGGAGTTAACACCCCACCACAAGAAATTAGCAGTCTATCGCCTTTTTTTCCTGAGAGGTGCTCAGAGCATAGCTTTAATAGGTTTCGACTCGCCTGGGCAAGAGGCTGGCCCGACACCCCACCGGCTGTTGGAGCTTGAGGAGCTAAACTTCTATCAGTGGTCGTATTGCTAATAATCCAGCCATCAATATCTAGATCTAAGCTAGTGTCTAAAATAAGAGCTAATTGCTCCTTGGTTAAATCAGGGCTAAGTTTTAATAGAGTTGGGTTCTTTTTTCCTAGTTTAAGATTATTATGATCAATAATGGGCTTTAAAAATTGTGTAAGGTAGCTTTGGTCAAAAAGGTTTCTAAGGTTTGCAGTGTTGGGGCTAGAAATATTAACAACAAACACATCCACTAAATTATTTATTTTATCCATGACCTTAATATAATCTTCATGGGCTTTATCAAGTGGGGTCTGTCGGTTTTTACCAATATTTCCAAAGATGGGAGTATGGTTTTTGTTATTTGATTGTTTTAAATTTTTATAGGCATTTTCCATCCCTTTATTGGGGAAGCCCATTTTATTCCATAGAGTTTTTTGTTTATTGTATCGTTTAATTATGGAGCCAGGATTTGGGCCTTGAGGGGTAGGGGTGATTGTTCCCACCTCAATAAAGCCAGCACCGAAGCTCTGCCAAGCATTTATGTTTTCAGCATTTTTATCTACACCACCAGCAATACCCAGTGGGTTTGAAAACTGAAGCCCTCGCCAGTTAACACTGTCCCATTCATAATTTTTTGGCTTAGATATCTTACTATATAAGTTTAAAAAAAAAGGACTTATATCGTGAGCGAATTTACTTGGTAATAGTAACCAGGGTTTTACCAAGCAAGACCTCTTAAAGTCATTGCTTTTTCAAGGCGTTTAAGTGCTACAGCCATAGCTGAACTTCTCATGTCTTGATTTTGATCTTGTGAGAATTCCCAAACAGTATCAAATGAGCGATACATAATAGTTTTAAGTTTTTCGCGAACCTCTTCAGCAGACCAGAATAACCAAACAATATCTTGGACCCATTCAAAATAACTTACAACAACGCCACCACCGTTTGCTAAAATATCTGGAACAATCATTACACCTTTATCGTGTAAATATTTAGTAGCATTTGAAGTTACTGGCCCATTAGCTCCCTCTACAATGATATCAGCTCTAACAGTTTCCATGTTTCCAGAGTTAATAGCGTGATCAAGAGCGCATGGTGCTAAAATATCCACATCTAAAGCCAGTAAATCATCATTTGAAATTGAGTCACAACCTGTAAAGCCTTTAATTAAACCACCATTTTCACTGGTGTACTTTACAAGCTCCTCAATGTTAATCCCTTTTTCATTATACAGGCCACCAGATACATCACTAACAGCTACAACTTTTGCATTTAGTTTATAAGCTTCAATGGCAGCATGCATTCCCACTTTACCAAAACCTTGAATTGCTATTGTGGCTTCATCCATTTTTTTATTTTTTGTAGCGAGAGCTTTTTCGCAAATAAAAATTACACCAAGACCAGTTGCTGAGTCTCTACCATGTGATCCACCAATTTCAACTGGCTTACCGGTAACAACTCCAGTTTGTGCAAAGCCAAACTCTGAAGAGTAAGTATCAAGCATCCACGCCATAGTTTGTGAGTCTGTGCCCACATCTGGAGCTGGGATATCTTTGTCTGGTCCAATAAATGGTCCGATTTCTGATGTAAAGCTACGTGTCAGTCTTTGCATCTCGCCAGGAGATAAAGTTTTAGGGTCAATACAAATTCCGCCTTTAGCACCACCAAGAGGTAAGTTTAAAAGTGAATTTTTAAAAGTCATTAACGCTGAAAGGGCAGCCACCTCGCTGATATTCACATCTTGGTGAAATCTTAATCCACCTTTAAAGGGGCCTAGAGTTTGGTTATGTTGTACACGGTAGCCTGTGTAAGTTCTAATTTTGTTATCATCACCTTTAAGGGTTACACTTACAGTGATTGCACGCCTTGGGTACTTTAATCGTTCAAGAGCATTTTCGTTGATGTTAATTAAGTTACCGGCGTGAGCAACAGTTTTTAAAACGTTTTGATAGAGTTCGCCTTCAGTAATGAAATTCATTTTTTCTCCAAGAAGTTTTAGACAAAATTTAACTTCTTATTTCTTGTAAAGCCGTGAAGACTTCTATTTATTATATTTAATAAATTAACTAAATCTCAAAGATAATTGCCACTTAAATATGACAGAGACAATAAAAAATAATGGCTAATAACGCTCTATGTAATTTAAGCTAAATCATGTTCGATTTGAGCCAGTAAGCTTTGTTTATTTGCAGACTAATAGTATGAATGGCAAGAGCATCCTATTAAATATATATAAGGAATTATGCACTTATGAATAAGATCAGTTTATCAACTCAACAGACCCAAGAGATGAAAGAAAGGGCCTATTCAAGCCTTGAGAAGTTTAAAGATAAAAAAGTACTAGTTATTGGCGATATTGGCTTAGATGAATATATCAAAGGGGAGGTTTCCAGGATCAGCCCTGAAGCTCCCGTTCCAGTATTAAATGTAACCAATACCGAAAGTCGTCTTGGTTTAGCTGCTAATGTTGCTCAAAATATTACAAGTTTGGGGGCAAGTTGTGAGTTAATTTCTGTGATTGGTAGTGACGACTCTGCAAAAAAGTTAAACGATTTATTAAGTGGAGCTCATATTAATGTTAATTTGGTTGTTGATGGTTCACGACCAACCACAAAAAAATCTCGTGTCATTCATGAGGCCCATCATATTGTAAGAATTGATTACGAAATAAAAGAGTTTATTTCTCAGGATATTGAACTGCAAATGTTAAGTAAATTCTCAAGTGCTCTTCCAAATTGTGACATTGTAATTATTGAAGACTACAACAAAGGGGCTTTAACAAATAAGTTAACTCAAGAAGTAATTAAGCAGAGTAAAGCCAGTGGCAAGCTTGTATTGGTGGACCCTCATGAAACCACTCCACTTGATTTTTATAAAGGAGCTGACATTATTACTCCAAACACTTTGGAGAGTTTTGCCCTTTTGAACATTTCAAGAGATTCAATTTTAGATGAGTCAGTAACTCCAGCTGTTTTAGCTAATAAAATGCTTTCAATTTTAGGTTCAGATAGAATGGTGATTACTCAAGGAAAAGACGGCATGTCTATCTTTGAAGATAATAAATGGTTACATACTCCTACACAGGCAAAACAAGTTTATGATGTGACTGGGGCCGGTGATACCGTGATTGCTGCCATTGCTTTAGGTTTAAGTTCAGGTTTAGAGCTTTCAACATCTTGTCTGTTGGCAAACTATGCAGCTGGCATAGTTGTGGCTCAAGTAGGCTGTATACCTTGTGATTTAAATGACTTAAAAGCATCATTGAGTTAAAGCCTGATAATGTGATTGGTATTATTGAGTAATATTAGTGTCTTAGATGTGAAAGGGCGAAGTTTAAAAATATACCCTTTTTACAAAAAGTATACAGCTTGTTGAAGTTAAAATTCCTAAGTGATATTGAGTTTCTATACGTTTTTAGCAAATTTGGATTAGATTAATGAAACCTGATTTTTATAGTTTTACATTGCCAAAGTTAGAGCAGTTTTTGGAAGAAATTGGCGAGAAAAAATTTCGAGCACGCCAATTATTCAAGTGGGTTTATGGCCATAAAATCACTAATCCTGAGTTAATGACGAACCTTTCTAAAGACTTTAGAGACAACTTAAATAATATATTTAGTTTTGAACTACCAGAAATGTTATTTGAAAAAATTAGTGTGGATGGCACGAGAAAGTATTTGTTTGATCTTGGTGATAACTTAAGTGTTGAGTCTGTCTTAATACCTGGATCTGGTGGACGTTTAACTTTATGTGTTTCGTCAGAAGTGGGCTGTAACTTAGCCTGTAAATTTTGTTACACAGGGAAACAAAAGCTTAAAAAGCGTTTATCAGCTGGTGAGATTGTAGCTCAGTATTATCAAGTGTCTTTAAAGTTACCCGAAGACTTAAAGGTAACGAATATTGTTTTTATGGGTATGGGTGAACCTTTAGATAACCCAACAGCTGTTTTTGACTCCATTGATATTTTAACAGATAGCTTGGGCTTTTGTTTGTCCAGAAAAAAAATTACAGTATCCACTTCTGGAATTATTCCTATGATGCCGCTAATTACAAAGTCAGGGACACGCTTGGCAGTTAGTTTAAATGGCTCTAACGATAAAGTGCGTAGTGAAGTTATGCCTATTAATAAAAAATGGCCCATTGATCAGTTAATGGCTGCCTGTCAGGAGTACACAGATGCCACTCGCGATAAAGTTACTTTTGAGTATGTCCTACTTAAAGGTGTAACAGACTCCATTGAGCAAGCTCATGAGCTTTACCACCTCACAAAGAGAATACCTTGTAAAATTAATATTATACCATTTAATGAGCACCCAAACTCGGGCTACTCAAGACCAACTGATAAAGCTGTGGACAAATTTCAAAATGAACTCATCCGTCTTGGAGCTCATGTACTACGTAGAAAAACAATGGGAAGGGATATTTATGCAGCTTGTGGTCAATTGACCACTGCACAGAAAAGCTCTAATAAAGAGCTTCCGGTTTAAATAATATATAGGGGGATATGTGATGAATAAAATTCTTGTTGTGGGATCTGTTGCGTACGATTCAATTGAAACTCCTAAGCAAAAAAAAGAAAATATTTTAGGTGGCTCTGCCAACTACTTTTCTTTAAGTTCATCCTTGTTAGTTCCTAGTAATGTTGTTGGTGTAATTGGTGATGACTACAATGAGTCAGATTTAGATTTACTTAAAAATCGTAATGTTGACCTTACTGGCCTACAAAAAGTTCCTGGAAAAACTTTTAAATGGTCTGGAAAGTATGAAGAGAGTATGAATGAGGCAATCACACTTGAAACTCATTTAAATGTTTTTGAAAAGTTTAATCCTATTATCCCTGATAGTTATAAAGATTCTAATATTGTATTTTTAGCTAATATTGATCCTGAGCTACAATTGCAAGTCCTTGAGCAAGTAAATGCACCAAAGTTAGTAGGTGCTGATACAATGAATTATTGGATACAGTCCAAAAAAGATACTTTACTAAAAATGATTAGTAAAATTAATATTCTTACAATCAACGAGACAGAAGCACGTATGCTTACTGATGAGTGGAATATAAATAATGCCATTGAAAAACTAGCAGCTATGGGGCCTCAGTATATAATTATTAAAAGAGGTGAGTACGGGTTTATGGCTTATGATAAATTATCGAAAGAACTATTTGTGATGCCAGCTTTTCCTGTAAAAAACTTAACTGATCCTACGGGTGCTGGTGACACTTTTGCCGGTGGTTTATTTAGTTACTTAGCTAGTCTTAAAGAGTGGAACTTTAATGATATTAAAAGAGCGTGTATTCATGGCTGTATAGTTGCCAGCTTTACTGTTGAAGGTATGGGTACAGATAAAATTAAATCTATTAGTTTAAAAGATATACAAGATAGAACTAAAGATTACTTAAAAGTTATTCAAGTTGGTAATTATTCAAGTTCAATAGAAGAAGTGACTAGCAAAAAGCTAAATATGCATAACTAGATGAAGCGCCAATATACCCTGTTTGTGCTGATGCAAACTGGCCTTACTTCTAGTAAATAATATCAGTCTCAGCAAATAATTTAATTTTACCTGGCGTCTAACTTGCTGATGTCTCGTTATCAAAGATTTTTTATATATACCCTGTTAATTTACTCGCCAAAACTAGACAATAGTTTTGAATTGTCAGTGTATCATTAATAAATTCTTAAGAGTTTCCGATAACTTGCTAGATGTCTAAGAAAAAGGGAAAGGCCTTAGCACTAGAACTTGTTGGTGATTTATTTAAAGACGAAAAATCTAAAGCGCCAAAAAAGAAAAAAAGTGCAAAGCCTAAAAGCAAAGATGAAGTTTCTGATAGCACTGAGCTTGTTCATCAAGTGACTGATGCTTATTTAAGTAATGACGACGCCACTGCAAGACTATCTAAAAGTGATTTAGAGTCTATGAAGTCAATAGACGTGGATTTCCCAACATTAACAAGAAAGCAAAATGTACAAAAAGGTTCGATGTCATCTACTGAAGCCAGTTTAAGACATTCAATGAATTTAAAAAAAGCTCAAGAAAAAATTTTAGAATTAGAAAAAATAATTGAAGATCAGCGTAGTGAAAATGAAAAGCTCTATGCTGCTAGTCAAACTTTTAAGAAACATAGTGATGAATTGCAATCAAAGCTTAATGATTTATCTAGAGAAATACTAGAACAAAAACTTCAGTTTAAAGAAGAAAAGAAAATTGTATTAGATAACATGAGCCAGACTAAGGGTTTATTGAGAGATGCTCAGTTGGAAAAAGAGCAGTTACAGTCTAGATTAAATACTAACTTGAAAAAAATTAGAGTTAGAGAAAGAGAGCTTGAGAACAGGCTTGAAATTGTGAGGCTGGAAAATCTTTCTTTGCAAAGAAGCAAGGATGAGCATTTATTAGAATTGAAAAGACAAATTGATGACGCACAATTTGAATTAGAGTCTTACCGTGACAAGGGTAAGGTTTTAGACTTACAGCTTGAAAAGAAGAAAGAAATGTTAAGAAAAACTGTAAAAGCACTAAGGTTAGCACTAACTATGCTTGAGAGTAATGAACAGGAAATTAAAAAGACAGCTGGCGATAACTATTAATCAATACACCGTAGGTTATGACAAAAAAAATAAAATTAGTCCTTAGTGACTTACATTTAGGTTTAGGCAGGTTACTGGAAGATGGGCGTAGTAACCATCTTGAAGAGTTTTATTTTGATGAAAAATTTAGAGAATTCGTCGAATACTACACTAAAGGTAAGTATGCTGATTATGAGATCGAAATAATTTTAAATGGAGATATTTTTAATTTTATTCAAGTAGACTATAGAGGTCACTTTTTGTCTGTTATTACTGAAGATATATCATTAGAGAAGTTTCAAAATATTGCCAAAGGGCACAAAATATTTTTTGATACATTAAAGCGCTTTGCAGCTGACCCGAAAAATGTAATTAGTTATGTAGTTGGTAATCACGATCAGGGTATGCTTTGGCCAAAAGTTAGAAATTGTTTTGATGAGCTTTTAGAAACTAAAGTTATATATAAAAATATTGTTTATTACTTTGATGGCGTTCATATAGAGCATGGCCATATGCATGAAGCTGCCAATAGAATTGACCCACGTAAATTTTATATCAAGAAAAACTTACCTGAGCCAATCTTAAACTTACCATTCGGATCATATTTTTTTCTAGATTTCGTTTTAAAAATTAAACAAAAACATCCTCATGTTGATAAGGTGCGGCCATTTAATAAAATGCTAAAGTGGGCTCTCATTAATGAAACATTTTTTACTATTTCGGGCTTTTTTAAGCTAATTTGGTATTTTGTGTCTTCCTTTTTAAGGACAGATGGGACAAGGAATTGGAGCTTTCAAAACTTAGTTCAGATAATATTAGAAAGTGCAATTTTCCCTGATCTGGGTGATTCAGCTAAAAAGATATTAAATGACAATAGAGTCCATACAGTTATATTTGGTCATACTCATGTGTATCAATATCGTCAGTTTAGTAATGGAAAAGAGTATTTTAATACTGGGACATGGACAGACTTAACTTCTCTTGATATTACATCACTTGGTAAAATTACAAAATTAACCTATGTACTGCTTGAGTACCCTGAAGATGGCGAAGGTCAGCCAAGAGGAAGACTGAAAGAGTGGAAGGGTTATCATAGAATTGAAGAGGATGTTGTTCTTTCGTGATTAGTTTAGAGAAAAAAATAGAAGATAACCCTGAGCTAATCAAAAAGTTTAATAAGATCCTTGTAAACCACAAACCACACTTTAATGAATCACTCTGTTCAGAATCAGTGCTAAACAAAATTAGCCAATATGGAAAAAAATTAGCAAATTCATGTACGCAGCTTTGTGTTGTGGGCTTAGGTGGGAGTAGTCTTGGTGCTCGCGCACTTTATGAAGCTCTTGATGCTGATAAGGAAATAATTTTTTTTGATAATATTGATGCTTATTCTTTTGAAAAAAAATTCCAGTTAGTTGATAAAGATAATTGCCATTGGTTATTTACATCTAAATCAGGTAGCACGAGAGAGGTGCTGTGTTTGATTGATTTGATTGTGCAAAAGTATGATAATTTTAATGCAAAAGACAACTGTACAGTTGTGACTGATGATAAGCCAAGCTCACTTTTGGATTGGTGTAAAAAAAATGAAGTAGATGTTTTTAATATACCTTTAGATATTGGCGGAAGATACTCTGTATTTACTCCAGTTGGTTTGCTTCCTTTGGCATATATGGGTAAAAATTTGAATGAAGTTGTGCAAGGAGTGGATTGGGCCTTGAACCAAAAAGAATTGATTGCACAAATTTGCTCTGGTTTAGTCGATAGTTTTAAAAGAGAGGAGTGGGTTCATTTGTACTGGATTTACTCCGATTGTTTGCAGGCTTTTGGGCTCTGGTTACAACAATTATGGATGGAGTCTTTAGGGAAGAAGCTTAATTTAGATGGCGAGCCAGCTCCGAGAGTGAGCTCATTGTTTACTGCCAGGGGAGCCTCTGATCAGCATTCAATTCTGCAACAAATTAATGACGGAGTTAAAGATAAATTTATCACATTTTTAAGTGATGATAGAGCGGTCTCTTTTGGTAATGCCTTAGGCGACTCACAGTTTCCAGGCAATAATGAGCTCTCAGGCTTTGGTCTGGGTAAGTTATGTTTGGTAGCAATGCAGTCTACTTACGAGGCACTTGCAGAAGAGGGTGTGTCGACCAATTTATTGTTTCTTAATGAGGTAAATACCAAAAGCTTGTCTGCTCTTATGAGTCTATACATGGTGTCTACTGTTGTTGTTGCTGAGCATCTAAAAATTAATCCATTTGATCAACCAGGTGTTGAGTCTAGCAAACTACGTACAAAAGCAATTCTTAGTAGACTAAGTAAAGAAAGTTAATCTATAATTGTTATTAAATATTAACAGTTTAGAATATAATAAAGTATGAGGCCTAAATTAAATGTCAGATTTTGATGATGATAGAGCAGACTTAGAAAAAACAAGTGTAGTTTCCAGTGATACGTTTAAGTTACGTATTGCTGAAGCAGGTAATGCACCTCCTAGTATTGTTTTATTAGTTGGGCCGGCAAACGCTGTTGGAAGGCAATGGCCTATTGAAGATACTGACTATGTTATTGGGCGGTCAATTTCAGCCCATGTAAGTGTTGATGATGGTAGTGTCAGTAAGTCTCATGCCAAGCTGACATTAGAAGGTGGGGCTGTAACTATTATTGATCTAGAGTCTACTAATAAAACTATTGTAAATGGTAATGTATTATTACCACTTTCTCCTAGGCGTTTAGAGAACCATGATCAAATAAAGCTTGGGAATATTATTTTTAAATTCTTGGAAAGAGGAAATATTGAAACCGTATCAGCTGCGCAAACTTTTGATAAAGCTAATATTGATCCTTTAACACAAATAAATAACAAAGGTGCATTAGAGTATAAAGGAATTGAGTACTTTAAGAAGTCCCAGTTATTAGATACTCCATTTAGTATTATTACTTTTGATATAGATCATTTTAAAAAAGTTAATGATACTTACGGGCATTCAGCTGGTGATTACATTTTAAAAGAAGTGGCTTCAGATATTAATAAGCTCATCAGAGGGAATGATTTTTTTGCACGTTCTGGTGGAGAAGAGTTTACTGCCATTTTATTAGGTGGGGACTGCACACAGGCCACTGATATTGCCGAGCGTATGCGAACTACTATTGGTAATCGCGAATTTGATTTTCAAGGAACTAAAATTCCAATAACAATTTCTTTGGGAGTGTCCACTAAGAGTAATAAAGATCACTCTTGGTTAGACGTATTTGATCGTGCCGACCAGGCTTTGTATAAGTCTAAAAAAGGTGGTCGTAATCAAGTGAACGTTATCGACTCATAAGTTTTTAAAATAATTAAGTTATACTCATTTCATTAAATAAATTCTTCAGCGCTTATATTTTATATTCATGCTCAAATTGAATAATGAACTGTCATTTACATCGCATCGCCCAATCTGGACGATGCGCTATAAATAACAAGCTTTTATATATCGCTTTAACGTAAGCTTTGCTTACTACAAGCTAACATGCGCCAGCCACCATGAGTCACTTCGTGACCTCATGGCGTCAATGCAACTGCGCGTGAATATAAAATATAAGCGCTAAAGAATTTATTTAATAAAATTGGTATTAGTTTTTCTTATTGTATCCACAATGCACCATGTAATTTGTATTTGAGCAGATAATTTGTCCCTAAAATCATGGCCTATCAATTGCACATATTATGTATGAGTTGATGTATGGGGGCATGATGCCACCAGTTATCAAAGTAACGGAAAGTAGGTGATTTGCAACATACGAAACAACAGCGAGGGCTTTCTCTAAGGAAGGGGGTAATTGTTTTGTGTGTAGATAGTCAGTTAGTTGAAGATATAAAAAGGGGAGAGCAGCACGCATTTACAACAATAGTTAGAAAGTATAGGCCGTTATTAGTAAAGTTTTGTTATAAGCAAACTAAAAACATACAAATTTCAGAAGATATTGTTCAAGAAAGTTTAACTAAAAGTTATTTTAAAATTAAATCTTTTGAGGGTAGATCTTCATTTAAAAACTGGCTTTTTAAGATTACAATTAATACTTTAAGAAATAAAATGAGATCAAACTCGAGAACTTTTATAAGCTTAGACAAATTAAATTTTATCTCTGTGAGTTCGGCTTCTGAAGAGAAGTTATCAGAGAAGCAATTACAGGAACTATTGTTAAGTGAAATGAATATGTTGCCTGAAAAGCAACAACAAGCATTGAAATTGCGTGTATTAGAGGACTTGAGTTTTAAAGAAATATCTGAAAGGATGAATTGTCCTTATGATACTGCCAAGGCTAATTATAGGCATGGACTTTTAAAATTGAAAAAAAGGTTTGAAACTGCCAATGAACTGAAGGGATATAAAAAGTTTTTAAAGGGAAATTTTAAAAAAATAACAAGAAGGTTTGAATTTATATAAACTGGTTAAGGTGTGTAGGTTCAATCCATGAGTATTAAACATTTATTTACCTATATTTGTTCTAATTGGGCGATACCAGGTAAAATAAATTACAACATTTTTCGGTAGGACATGAAAAAGCTATTAAGATTAGGAACAACTTACTTTGTTTACGAAATTATTTTCGTAACTATGGTATTTTTAGTTTTATTTTTAGTGGCTACTAGTAATAAGCCATTTCATGTGAAAAAAACCTGTGACACAGTGACAGGCTCATGCATTACAGAGTCCAATGATGTGAAAATCAAAGCAGTAAAAAATAAATAGTGCAAGTGAACTTACCCTATGAAATTTAGTTTGTTACTGAAAATATCTCAGAAACTCTTGGTCTTCTAGGTTCTCTGTGATTGAAAGTTTTAACTCTAGCATTGCGAGTATTAGTTCTAATTACGTGGCAGAAGCGTCCATTTGGAGCAACATGAGCTACGTAATGGGCTTGGCTACGTCCAGGGTCAGAGATGATAATAACTTTACTATGTCTTTTTCCTGGTTCAGTGATTGTTCCGCATAGTTCAGCAGTTGTATCTTGAAAGTTACTACTGTCATTCATTACAAAACTAGTAACTTTAATAGTGGGTGCTGCTAGTGCAAACATTGGTAGCGATAAAATAGCTATAAGTAATAATCTCATTTCAAATCTCCTTATTTGAATTGTTCATAACTATTTCATCTAAAATAATTTGATTAGTAAAGAGATTATCAAAAATATTCACTCAAGTATGATTAAAGCATGTTTAAGGTCTTATTTAATGTGTAAAAGGATTTAGATTCAGCCTGACAATAATAATATCTTATATTTTAATAAATAGAAATAATG
>CALLBC010000173.1 GCA_938001965.1 uncultured Bdellovibrionales bacterium
CTTCATGAAATCATTGCAGGACTCTGGTTTCACGAATTAGCGCATATGACTGGCTCCACTGAAGATGCGGCACAAAAAATCGAGCATATGATGGTTAAAGTCTACAACAACAAAATTCTTCACCGATTACAAAATAGTAACATCAAACTGGATCAAGCTGAATTTGCTGAATCAAAACTTCAATTAGATGTTGAATGGTTCCCGCAAGACCTTGAGTCTTATCATGTCGTAAAGGGTTCTCTTTCTGAAGATTACGAAACTATTCTTCGCCAAGCTTATACTCGCTTAGCTGACATGAGACATTATTCAACACAGTTTAGATTTCATTTTCAAGACGCAGTCATTGACACAAATATTGCCAAAAATAATGAACAAAAAAATCTAGTGCAAGCGGTGACTGAAAATTTAGAAGTTTTACAGGAATTAATATACCAAAATGAAAAGCTCAATATGTGGACTAAAGAAAAACAGAGTAGCCTTACAGAAAGCTATAATAATTTAAGTAAAGCTTTTAGAGAGCTTTATAAACAGCTAACTGGTGATGAAGTAGAAAAAAATAAATAAAGGAAAGTAAATGCATAAGCCAAACCTCGAAACAAAAAAAATAACTTCATTAAGTAAACTTATACTTAGTGTTTTTCTACTATTATGCATGATCGCTTGTGGAAACCCAAATGAGTCATCAAACAGTGCACCTCAAAAAACACAAGGCACCTCAGATGGTGGCGGTGGTATTATTACTGGAAGCACCAAAGAAGAGGTAAAGGCAGCGATCTATAGAGTTCGTAAGCGCATAGCAATTCTATTCGATCTTGATTATGACGCTTATATAGATGAGTTAAAAGTACTAGATAACAGCGAAGATACACATAAAGTTTTTACTATTAAGCGTAAAATACTACAGGATCATGATTTTTCAATCGATGATGACTTATCTAGAATAATGGGAAGAAGCTATCAAATAAAAGACTTTAATTATAAACTTAAAAAACTACATCACAGCCTCTTTTTAGCTAAGCAAAAAAAACAAGACAATAAGACTAGAGAAATTCAAAATAAGATTGAAGAGGTTTTTAATGAACGGTCTGAGTACCGCCAATCAATTAATGACGAAAATAAAATATTAAGAAAAAAATTTAGTAAATTCTTAATGGGAATAGATCTAGAAATTCTTAATGATAGAGCTTGTCATTCAAAAGATAAGGATCACACTGACGCCAGTGTTAGCAAAAACACACTAGATGCGACTATTTGCTTTAGCCTCAAAAAACTTACGCGCATACCTAAGATAACACTTGAAGAACATATTGCTGGATTATGGTTTCATGAACTTAGTCACATGACAGGGCACAACGAAACAGACTCTCAAAACATGGAGAAGGTGGGTTTAGCAATTTATCGAAACTTTATTACTCCAACTGCTTACGAGGGTGAATATCTACACGTAGCCCATAATCAAGCTGTAAGATTTTATTCCTTATCAATGAATATACTTAACTTGCTAGGGGAAGACTTGGTAGACAACCAAAGATCTAGAGATAGCATCAGAAAAATACATATTAATACGGCAAATTTTCGTAACAGTCTCGCCGTTTTTTCTGAAAATTTTAATAAGGCAACCCATGACATTAAAGTCGACAATGACAAAGATCAAATTGATCATATTGAAAATATCTTAAGATTATTTTTAGAAATTTCAGACATTATTGAACTTCACTATGATGAACCTGCTCACTTATGGACTCTTGAAAATTTAAAAAAATTGGCAGTTAACTCAAATGAAATAAGTAAATACCTTAACTCATTAAAAATACGTGTTCGTCAAAGTAAAAAAGAATCTGGAGATACAAGTGACTAAATATTTAAAATTATCTTTAATGCCGACAAACCTGTTCATACTTATTGCTATAGGTATCATTAGTTCCTGTTCCAGCAATTCTGAGCCCAACACTACTCCTCAAAAAATACAAGGCACCTCAGATGGTGGCGGTGGTGTTATTACTGGCAGCACCAAAGAAGAGGTGAGAGCAGCCATTTATGAAACTCGACAGTGGTTAGCCCTGCTTATTAATGAAGAAGCATACATGGCGGTGCTGCCAAAAAAAAACTTACATGAGTTCAGTGATAAAGAATCAAAAAACCTACTGGAACTTGCCATGAAAGCTATTCATAGAACTGATTATGATGGGATTCCTTCAAGCTTTAAAAAAATAAAAGCACTGCAAGACTTGATGATGGATTTACAATTTAAAATGTCTGACTTGAGAACGGCTCAACTCAATAATTCAAAAGAGCAAGAGAGGTTGCTAAAAATTGAAATTGATCAATTACTTGATAAAAACCAGGCTATTTCAGATCAGGCTAAGGCAAAAGAGCTATCTGCAACTAAAAAGTTTAGCCGTTTTATAATGGGTATTAATTTAAATATTCTCCAAGAGGGGCCTTGCAAATCCAAAGACAAAGACCACGCCGATGCCAGCGTCAGTAAAAACAGCCTAAATGCCACAGTTTGCTTTAGTCTTGCAAAACTCACTCGCATCCCCAAAGCTTCATTAAATGAACATATCGCCGCACTTTGGATGCATGAACTCAGCCATATGGTTGAGCTTAATGAAGAGGAATCGCAAAAAGTGGAGAAACTCACAGTAAGTGTTTATAAAGACTTTTACAGAGTGATTTTAGGTTATAACTTCCATAAAAACAGAGCTGCTATTGCAAAGGAAAACTTATCTACTGCTGTAAAGGGGTATGCTAAAACTATTCGTGAGTATTTAGACGATAACAAACTTGTTCGAGGTCGAGTTGACACATCCGATCCAGAGCACACCTTTTGGCTTTTAAATATAACTGTCAAATCTAACAAACATAAGTACGATATTTATCAAAGTTTTGGCAGCTTTATAGAGCACTTTAAGAATATAATCACCAAACTAAAATCAGATAATAATGTCGAAGCCATATCAATTGCCGAACAGGCATTAATCCCTTTAAGAAGGATTATGGATTTAGTAAATCTACATACTCATCAACCTCTAGAGTCTTGGAGTGAGGAGCACCTTGCTAGGCTCAATAAGTACCATGAGACATTTGATGAAGCTATTGATGCTTTTAACAAAGCAAAGACTAAATAATTAAAATGATCGCAAATAACATTAGTTATTAATATTTTTACAATTGTCATTTTAATAATGCATTTATAATGCCTAAAAACTTAATTAAAAACTTCAAAATTATGCACAAAATAAGCTTCCCAAAAGGCTAAGTGTTTGTAATCAATTAAATATTTATATATAGCAAAAATTGTTAACCTTTGTTGATTTTCTATCCACCAAAAAAACATAAATTCTCTTCATCTACTGCCTATTAACACTTGAGCTTAGTACTTATGGCAGTCTTTTTGCTCTAACATTTAATAGGAGAATTGAATGAATAATCGGAACAAGCTATTATCGAAACCACAGATGATTAGTAACTTAAACCTAGCCAACATGTTAATAGCAAGAAAGCCTATGGAGTTACATGGATAAGCTAAGAACTTTAGTTATAGCTATTACACTGGCTTTAGTATTTACATTTGTATCTACAGCTTCACTAGCCAATGCAGAAGTTGAAGATCCAAGCAAGATTGTGAGCGATCAATATGTTGAAAGTATACATAACTTTGATTCTATGGAGCAATTTCTCTCTCTTGTATTTTTACCAGTTGACTGGAATAGCGCTAACCCTTTTAAACTCTTAAATTCAATTATATACGATTTAAATGAAAAACTATTTAATGCGGCAAATATCTCAATGAATTTTGATGGCCTCAGTCATAATACCCAAGAGGCTTACAGTAAAATAGCAATGAATCTTGATAGAATTGAAAATAGCAAAGCAATTCCAGATTTTCTAAAAAATCAAATGCTAAAGCGAGCAATTGCTCCCTTAGCGAAGAATCCGATTATCTACAACGAACTTTCTACCTATATTTACAATCGTCTACTGAGTGATATTTTATCCATGAATAAAGAAACAAAACACTCATTTGTTAAGCACCAAGATCTCTCAAACATAAACCTAATTAAATTAAATTTAGCATTAAGAAATACTACCAACCAAAGAATTATTAGAGACTTTATTTCACAAAACTTAAGAACCATTTTAATCCGCGGAATATCTGAAACACAAATTAATAAATTTTTACAACGTTCGCCACATGTATTTAATAACTACAACCCAAAGAATACACCATTAGAGTCTAGAGAATCTGAAATCTATAGACAATATAAGTTAATTCCTTTAACTAACTATGAACAATTATTTGATATTAGCCAAGCTGCTAATCAATTTGCTGACTTACTAAAAGGCGACAATAAATCCTTATTTAATTTTGAAAGAACTAAATCTGTTGATTTTATTCTACTTGCCCATGAGCTAGCTAACCACTTACAACTCACACTTATCAAATGAAATAAACATACTTGTTAGAGAGATGGACGCAGCAAACAAAAGAGTTGGTTCTTCCATTGAGCGCTTAAGAAGTGCTGACCCTTACCTTGGATACAACCCTAAAGCCATTAAAGAACCTCTATTAGCACTCAATGAAGTAATTAATGGTTATAATGAATTAGTGATAAATTACGCTGAAAATTACTCTTTGACTGTTGAAGAGCTAGAACAAAAAATTGAAAAACAAACTGAACAGCTTAGAGGACTTGAAAAACAATTATTAGAGCTAAATAGCACAACCAAACCCACTGAACACTTTCAACAAAAGGCCTCACTTGAAGGGTTAATAAACAAACTTAAAAACTCATTAAGTAAGGATTCATTCGCCTTAGAGTTAATGAGCCAAAAACTATTATCAGTTGATCTAATATTGAAAAACCATGACTTACTAAAATTTAACATGAAAGAAACTATAGATAATCTATTTAAACTTATAGACTCACGTAAAAAAATAATAGAAGCCTATGACAATTTAAAAACAGAGACTAAAACAAAAATAACTGAAACACATCTAGAAAGCCTACGCAAGAACATTCATTTAGCTAGATCCGAAACAAAAAAACCACTGCCAGTAGTAGCAGCGCAAGAGCTATTATCTAAGACAAAACAAATGGCTCTTGATCCAAAAACTTGCCGACAAATAATTAAGAACTAAATAACCAAGCAGAAGTTAATTTATATTCGGTCATCATAGTTACCACTAGAGAATTTAAAAAACTTTCTAAAGAAACGCCCAATTAAAGTTAGTCCATACCAAATTATGCCATAGGCAAGTATGTAATGATAGCAAGTGCCGTACACCTTCAGTTTATCGCCAAAGCTGGCTGCGTGGTAATTTTCCTCTATGTAGAAAAGCACAAACACTACAACAGCAGTGATTAAGAACTTAATTGCGAGTGCGCCCTTGGAATTGCCTTTTAAAGTCATAAAATCAGCCTTTTTAGCTCTTGTTGCGTGTATATATAGTCAGCATAGACCATAGTATTGGTAATATTCCTATGCCCAAGTGCCACTTGCAACAACCTTATGTCTTTTGTTTTTTTGTACAACCTAATTGCAAATGTATGCCTTAAGGAGTGAAACTTTTTGTGAGTAGGGCGGTAGTGCTGCCATATTTGCCTTAGGCGGTTATAGGAAATAGGGAAAACCAAATCATTTTTGGGCTCTAGCTTAATTAGCTCATTAAATACATAGGGGTAAATGGGGATTTCGCGATCATTACTCCCCTTAATACCTTTTATTAAAACAGTTTTATTTTCATGATCTAAGTCTTGGACTTTAATATTTAAAAGCTCAGTGGCTCTAGCGCCTGTTTGCAGAGCCAAAAGGAGAAGTACACAATTGCGCCTATCTTCTTTCAAATAGGTCTTTAAGACCCCCATAAGGCGCTCATACTCATCATCTAATAAGTACTTATTCTTGTTTAAACTGTAGCGGGAAGACTGAACTGCCATTTTACTTAAGTCCTTTTAAGCTTGAAAATTGAATCAAAATTTCAAAAAAATTATGCGTCGCATATATCTGCCGAGTCAGTTTGAAATTTGGAATAACTTTGTGCGTTATCAAGTTTTTTCAATAAAAACCGATAAGCACTTATAAAGTATGAATAAATTATTTAATTAAATCAAGTACTTAATACTATAACTTATAACTATAAGTTACACTCAGGAATGAAAAGTAGTGGATCTACCCCTAAAAGTTTTAATTAATAAATCTTTATAGCTACTTAACGCACAAAGTTAAATTCCAAAATCCAAATAAATTGTATTTTACAACGCTTAATATTGTATTTTACAATATTTATATTGAAATAAACAACACTCCAAAGGGCTTGTAATGGAAAAAACTCAAAAAATAACATCACAAAAACTTAAATACTCCGCCGAAGTCAGTGTCATAAAAAGCAAGCTTGGAGACCTTGAGAACATAAGAAATAAGCTCGGATTATCACAAAGAAAAATCTCTCAACTTTTAATGGTAGACCCATCGGCTTGGACCAGGTGGGTCCAAGGAAAAACACCAACTCCAGCACATATTTACAGGGCACTTCAGTGGTATATGGCGCTCATTGAAAAAAACAGCGAATGGCACCCACAAAACAGCTTTATGAGAGCCTTTCAGCCCACCAATGCAGCATCATTAAAAGCCAGCTTAGATGACCATGAACTTAAAATTGATAAAAAGTTGATTGCTATCCAATACGAAAGCTTGCTCAATGAGAAAAAGAGCAAAAAGCTTACTAATATTCTTGTGCTTCTAAGTATTGCCTTCGGGTTACAGAGCATTTTAAGTCTATATTTACTATTTAAGTGATTTAACCCTTAATAAAAGCTTCTTTTTTAAGCTAGATTAGCTGATTGCCATTATTAAGAGCACAAGAGCTAGCCTAACGCATTAATAGGGCAATAAGTCTGTGAAATTGTGTGTATTTTACTTGCCTGCCAGAGGCTACTTCCCCTATGTTGTTCCAATCACTAAAGTGGTGGACTGTGAGGCTATTTACACTATATATATAGCCTCCTGATCTAACCAAACAAAATTAGTGATTCAGTAGATTTTACGGCCGCGGCGCATGGCCAAACAAACGAGGAGAATATATGTCATTCGAACTAATAGAAAAGCACGGCGGTCACGAGCAAGTTGTTTTTTGTCACAACAAAGAAGCCGGCTTGAAAGCGATTATCGCTATTCATAATACATCACTTGGCCCAGCACTTGGTGGCACTCGTATGTGGAACTATAAAACTGAAGAAGAGGCCCTAATTGACGTTCTTAGACTCTCAAAGGGCATGACTTATAAAGCTGCAGCTGCTGGCCTTAATTTGGGCGGCGGTAAAGCTGTAATTATTGGCGACCCTAAAACTCAAAAAAGTGAAGCCATGTTTAGAGCTTTTGGAACATTCGTAAATTCTCTTAGAGGGCGCTATATAACAGCAGAAGACGTTGGAACTACTGTACTAGATATGGAATATGTGTTCATGGAAACTCCATTTGTAACCGGTATCCCAGAAGTTTTAGGCGGATCAGGCGACCCATCTCCATACACAGCACACGGCGTGCTTATGGGAATAAAAGCGGCAGCCAAAGAAAAGTTTGGAGCCGATAGCTTGAAAGGTATTCGAGTGGCTGTACAAGGGTTAGGTAATGTTGGTTCTCATCTAGTGAATTACCTTATCAACGAAGAGGCCGTTGTTACTATTGCTGACATTGATAAAGAAAAGGTTAAACGCATATCTGAAAAGCATGGCCTTGAAGTTCAAGATCCTAATGGAATTATTACTAGCGAATGCGACATTTATGCACCTTGCGCATTAGGAGCAACAATTAACGATGAAACTATTGGCAATCTAAAGTGTAAAGTTGTAGCTGGCGGCGCAAATAACCAACTTGCAGAAGCAAGACATGGCGCTGCTTTAAAAGAAATGGATATTTTATACGCACCAGATTACGTTATCAATGCCGGTGGCTTAATGAACGTATTTGTTGAGCTAGAAGGCTATTCTGCTGAGCGAGCTATTGATAAGACTAGCCACGTTTATGACAATATGATGGAAGTCTTCAAAATTTCTAAAGAGGACGACGTTCCAACAGATGTGGCGGCAAATAGACTTGCTGAAAGACGCATCCAACTCATTGGTGGCCTAAGACAACAGCATCATGGCCGCACCGCAAGACCATTTTCTACTTTACGTGAGATGACTAATCGTCAAAAATAATAGCTTAATATTTTTAAAGGATTAAATTATGGCTCAAAGAAAAGACACCAAGACTGTAACAGAAGTTCCATTTGCTGATAAACTTGCAAAGCAACTCCACGATAACCGAACTGCCATCATGGGAGTTCTAGTTGTGGGCTGTATTTTAGGTTTAAGTATTGTTGGATACGGCTATATGCAAAAACAAAAAGAACTTAAAGTGGAAACTGAACTTTACACTTTAAGATCTCAACTAGAAAACAAAATCAACAGTATTGATTTTGATGCTAAAACCGACCCTGAAAAACTTCCGGAAAAACCAAGATTCGAAGAGATTCAAGGCTTAACTAATAAGTTTGAACAGGCGATTTTAAAACACAGCTCATCAACTTCTGCCGCCACAGCAGCATTAGACCTGGGCAGCATCTACACTGGATATAAAAAATTTGATCTAGCAAAAAATATACTTGAAAAAGTTAAGCCAAAAAGTGATGTACTTAGCTCACTGGTTAACCAGCAATTAGCCACCATTATGTTTGAACTTAAAGACTTTAAGGGAGCAATTTCATCGTTAGATAAAATCACAAAATCTAAAGATCAAGCTTTCTTACACCCTGATGCCTTACTTAAAAAAGGGCTGGCGTACTACAGACTTGGCGACATGGAAAAAGCTAAATCTGCCTTTGAACAAGTTGCTGAAGAGTATACTGAAAAGTCTACTGGACAAACGGCTGAAAAGTATTTACGAGTATTAAAATTTAAATCTTTAACTCCTGCGAGCACCAATTAATATGATCAAACTCTTTAGGTTATTTATTATTTGCAGCGGAGCATGCGCCTTAATGGCTTGCTCTAGTTTTAATAACAATCTTCCTCAAGAGTTTACTATTAATAAACGCTGGGCTGTTTCTGCAACCTCTTCAACAAATTGGTGGCAGTTTAAAAACCATCCAGCATCGCCTGTAATTTACAAAAACTCTGTTTTAGTGGCTAACGGCTACGATGGCATTGGGCTATACAAACAAAGTACAGGAAGAAATATCTGGAAAATTCAAATAAAAAATGGAGCTGAATCCACTCCATTTATACAAAATGATAACATCTACTTTGGCGGAAATGACGGGCAATTTTATTGCTTAAATGCAAAGGACGGCTCAACTAAGTGGAGCTTTCCAGTAAAATTTGAGGGACTGGGCTCACCAGTAATCAATGGAGACTCTGTTTACTTTACTACCGGCAACCATAACTTATATTCTCTTGATAAAAATAATGGGAAACTTAACTGGGTTTACACAAGAAAAGTTAACTCTTCTATTTCAATACGTGGTCAAGGCAAGGTTTTAGTTTCAGATGACAAACTATACACAGGTTTTAGTGATGGTTACTTTGTTGCCTTTAATAAGTCTAATGGTCAAATCATTTGGGAAAAGTTAATCAATAACAACAGACGTTTTAAAGATGTGGATTCTAGCCCTGTTATTAGTGGCGATGCAATATTTGTATCTGGATATGACCAGAACCTTTATGCCCTTAATAAAGCATCAGGAGATGTAATATGGAAAAGTCCTCATGGCAGTCATGTTTCAGTTCTTGTGAATAAAGGCACAGTGTATTCATCAACCTCCAAGGGTTTAGTTGTGGCCTTAAATAAATCTAACGGAAAAGCCGTATGGACAAAAAAGCTCGAAAAAGGCATTGGCACTGAGCCCACTTACTACAAGGGTTTTCTAATTATTGGCGAGTCTGAAGGTCGAGTTTTAGCTCTTAGCCAAGTGAATGGAGAAGTGGTCGGCCACTATGAAACTGGCAAAGGTGTTGTATCAAAAATTACTCACAAAGATGATAGTAAACAATTTTTTGTACTCTCTGCAGGCGGCAACTTGTTTAGCTTTAATATTGATTGGACTAAGGCCTCTGACATTTGGCCTTGGGAACAATAACATAAGGATTTAATAATGAGATCATCACTTAAAACTATTTTATTATTTATTTTACTTAGCTTCGCTGTTTCTTGCTCATCAACCCAATGTAAAAGAAAGGACAAGGTGCCTGCTATGCCAAACGACACTAATGTAGACCAAAACTTACAAATTAATAAAAACGGTTCAAAACCTAAAACTGTTTTCGTTTTCAAAAGTGATGGCAGCCTCCAGTGCGGAATGGGCCAATCCATTCCACCAAAAGAAATGGCCAAAGAGCTTGGCGACATTAAAGTCTATTCTTTTTCAAACAAACATGATGGCATGATGCATATTCAAGTTTGCGGCAGTAGTACTGGGCAAATAAATGTTTTTGAAATTTCTGAAAGTGATCTTAAAAAAGCCATGAGCAAAGGCTTCAAACCCTGGCGGTCATAAATGAATATTGATCAACTTAAAAATGAAATTCGCGATGTACCTGACTTTCCAAAACCAGGAATTGTTTTCAAAGACATCACCCCTTTACTGGAAGACTCGCACGCCTTTGACTCTTTAATTCACCATATGTGCGAGTCTGTTGATAAAAAACCCACTAAACTGGTAGCCATTGACAGCAGGGGATTTATTTTTGGCGCAGCCATGGCCAGCAAACTACACTGCGGACTCGTTTTAGCCAGAAAAAAGGGAAAGCTTCCAAGCGAAACCTACAGCCAAGAGTTTCAACTGGAGTATGGAACTGACACGCTGGAGATTCATAAATCCTCATTATCTGATGAAGACACAGTTGTAATAGTTGATGATGTACTAGCTACTGGTGGAACTGCAGAAGCCGCAACAAAACTATGTGAGCAAGCCGGCGCTAAAGTTTTATCCTATAGTTTTTTAATAGAACTGGGCTTTTTAAACGGAAAGCAAAAACTAAGCTCTCCTATTCATAGTTTAATTAAGTATTAATTAAAATTACAGCCTAAAAGGAAATGGGTTAATATGCCCGTATTGCATTTCCTTTTTTACACCGTCTTTATTTGCTAAATGCACTTTCGTGGTAACAGTCATGAACTCTGCCATTGTTTGCTGGCAGATCGCGCAGGGTGGCCATGGCTCATCTGAATCTGTATAAACTAGTATTTCATCAAACTCTTTAAAGCCTTCGCTAACAGCCTTTAAAATTGCTGTGCGCTCTGCACAAATTGTCCCACCATAAGAAGCATTTTCTACATTACAGCCACCAAAAATTTTGCCGCATTTAGTTTTCACTGCGGCTCCCACTAAATACTTACTGTAAGGAGCATGGGCACGAGACGCATAATCAACAGCCACTTTATAAAGTTCTTCACTCATTACTTAGCCACCTTTTTCTTTTTAGCTTTCTTGATGGCCTGAATAGCCACAGTTCCAGAGATGTCTTGTAATTTATCAAATTTCTCTAAGTTATAAACTGCCATTTCATTATTTAACTCAATCGTAAGCACGGGAACATTTTGCTCGGCCCACATATAACGTCCTAAACTGCCAGGGTAGTTACCAAGAGAGATCCAGGGTAATGGCTTAAACTTGGGGAAGTTAATATTTTTAGGACCATCAAAATCTAAAACACCAAGTGGCGTATGAATTGATATTATAAAGTCTGGAGAGAACTCAGCAATATGATCTACTAAACACTGGGTCTCAGGCTGACTATTAGCACTTTTACCAGGGAACTTTCTAGGGTCTTTCTTTTTTACCGTTCTCCAGCGATTGAGTGCCTTTTCTTCCCAATCGGCAGTAGGGAAGTTTCTGTTAACATCCACCTTATTAGCATTTGTTCTGGTTCGACTAAAAAAACCATCAGGGTTAGCCATTGGAATCACACGCCATGTGTTTCGTGGGTTTAAATCAATTAAGCGCTGTATCCATGAATAGGCAACCTGACCACTAGGAACCTCATCTCCATGAATTAATGAAATCACCAATATTTTTTGTCCTTGCGAGGAGTCTTTGGCTTTTTTTTCAAAATGAAAAATTGATCTATCTTTAACACTGTCACAGCCTTCATTTTTACTCATGGCCTGACAAATTTTATCAGAATTAAGTTTTTTATACCTACTGTCTTTAATAACTTTTTTACAGTAGTTAAATAACTTTTCGCTCATTTTAACTTTAGCAATCGAATTACTTTTTGTAGCTTTAATAGTTTTAACTAACTTAGCCTTAGGTTTTTCCAGTACTTTTTGAGGCTCAACACTCTTAACCTGAGAAACTTTCTCAGTGGTCACCTCAGCTTTATCACTGGCACTTTGATCAGACTTACAGCCTAAAAATACAAAAGAGGATAATAGTAATAATAAAATTAAATACTTACTAAACATAATTACTCACAATTTATATGAGAATAAATGCCTTGTCACATAGGATAAAGATTTTATCCTATATTTTGAGCAAAAACCTCAATTTAAAGGTTCACTTTAAAGTAGTTTTTCATTGTTTTTTTACTCAATGCACCTCAGAATCCCCATATGGAAGCTAAGCATATTTGTATAGCAAGAAAGTGTTATTTTAGTAGCGGTGTAGAAAGAGCAGGGCATGGTAACGCTGGGTTCAATTATACTTTTGAGGTTTTTGTTTATGGGCCCATCGACCCAGTGACAGGCTTAGTTATAAACTTAACTGATGTTAATACTATTCTTAGTAAAATCACAAAACTGGTTGATCAAAAACACTTAAACTATGACCTCATGCTAAAATCAGTAGAACAAATAAGTATACACGAGTATATCCATAATCTCTTTGCTGAAGAGTTTGTAACTAATGCTCCCACAAATATTAAATTTTTAAAATCTAAACTCACTGAAGGTCATTTTGATAATACCGAAATCTTCACCCAAGATGGCTTACAAATACTCAAAAATTAGCACTAAGTAAGGCTAAAGGCTGGTTATTGTCTGTTTTACCAGAAATATATCCTAAACATAGCTAATTGCCATGTAAAATATGATTATCAAAAGGAGCATTTATGTTGCCAAAAAATTTAGTAATCGCATCAATCATTGTGGGTTTAGGGTTTATTGCCTTGGGTTTTCAAAATTGTGGTCAGCAAGCTGAGTTTAGTAACGGTGAAGAAATCACACAACAATCCTTAATTACTTTACTTGAAGAAGACTCAACAACTCTTGCCACCGAAGATCAAGAAAGAGAAGTTCTTATTGAGATGGACCTAGTTATGAATCAAGACCCACGTACTGTGGAAGAGCCACTTGAAGATGTTATGGAGATGGACGAAGAAAGTGGCAAGATAGTAGTACACGAAGAAATGGAAACCTATTTATGCAAAAACCCATCAGGCAAAGGGCAAAAAAAATATATGCATTGCCATGTCCCTGGAGGCGATTACTCTAAAAGTAAATCTCGCTGCCTACCAAAGCCTGCTTTAAAAGCTCACTTAAGACATCTTACCAAAGATAATAAAACTTGCTACATGGGCCCTTGTAAATAATTACCACTTAATTCCAGCACCATCCCAAGATAAAAACTGTCCGTTTTTTGCACAAGCCAACGTAGCTAAAATGTTTTCGGCAGTTTGCCTTGGCTTATGGACTATGTATTTCTTTTTGGCCATTGCCAAAAAAGGCTTAGAAAGATCAGTTTCAGTGGTTCCAGGGTGAACTGCGACCACGATAGAGTTTTTATTAAGTCGGTTAAATTCAATGGACAAATTTTTTATTGCCATATTTAGTGCCGCTTTTGACATTCGATACCCATACCAGCCACCACTAGAATTATCATCAATACTGCCAACCTTAGCTGACAATGCACATAATAGTGGTTTATCACTTTTACGTATTAAGCTTTTAAAGTGTTTGGCCAAAAACAAAGTGGGAAAAGTGTTTGTTTGAAAGGATTTTATTAGGTCCTCTGAATTTAAATCATCTACACGACGCTCTGGGGTATTACTACTAAAATGTAACACACCGATGCAGTTTATTATAAAATCAATGCCGCCAGAGTTTTTTACATCATTTGATAAGTTAACATAGTCCAACTCATTATTAGCAGTTAACTCAGAAATTATTAATTTATTAGGGTAGGAAGACTTCAACTTACAAAGGCTTTCATTATTAATGTCTCTTGTTGTTGCATATATCTTTTCTATATTATGCTCTGCCAATAAGAGTTCGACCATGGACAAACCAATCCCACGGCTAGCACCGCAAACAATTCCTACTTTTTTATTGAAACTATACATAATTGTAATTCCAGACAAAGAGTTAACACATTTCTTTTATAAACTTATTAGCCTTATCTATAATTCTTTTTTTCTTTTCGCCATCCATACGGGTAATTGCTGAAGCCATCATTTTCATTCGAGGACTTTTATTAAAAAAACTTAAGTTTTTTTCAATAAATCGCCAATATAAACCATCCATTATTTCACACCAATCACCTTTTTTATAGTGACTCATCTTAAGTATATAGTTTGAGCCACATATATAAGGCTTAGTAGCAAAAATACCACCATCACTAAATTGGCCCATTCCATATACATTTGGACCCATAACCCAATCAGAACTATCAATATACATTTCCATAAACCATTTATGGACTAATTGTGGCTCAATTTCACAAAGTAACATTATACTACTCAAAACCATCAGCCTCTCTATATGGTGATTATACCCAAACCTGTTTGCTTTTTTAATTGCATCATCCACTGGTGGTATACCAGTGGTTCCATCATACCAATGTTTTGATAACTTGTTATTGTGTCCCCAAAAGTTTCCAACATCTTGCTCTGAGCTATAGTTTTGATAAATACCACGGACAAATTCACGCCAACCAACAATTTGCCTAATAAAACCCTCTACTGATGAAAGAGGAATTTCTTCAAGGTTATTTCTATAATACTTCTCAACAGCCGTAATTATTTCACCGGGCAAAATAAGGCCCATGTTAATTCCGGGGGAAAGAAGTGAATGATATAAAAAAGGAGTTTGGTCAGATATAGCATCTTGATACTTACCAAAGTTCACTAACTGGGTAGTCATAAATTTTTTTAATAACTTCAGGTAACCCTCTCTGGTTGTTGGTACACAAAGGCTCAACTGGGAATCACCAGGGTGATCACCAAAAATATTAATGACTAGTTTTTTTACATCCTCAATATGCGGATTAGAATCAACAATCTTTTGAAAATCTGAAACTAAATGGCCTTTCGGTATTTTTTTTCTATTTTCTCCATCATAGCTCCATTTACCTCCAATAGGCTTACCACTTTTATCTATAAGAATATTAAATTTTTTCCTCTGCATTTCATAAAAGCTTTTCATAAATGGCTTTTTCACGCCATTGAGATATTTTTTAAAACTTGTTCGAGAGCAAACAAATAACGGAGAACCTAAAACTTCCCATTCAACATTTATTTCTTCACAAAGTTGCTTAATTTTAGATTCCAAAAACTTATCCTCTACTTCATAACTTACTAAATGAGTTTTGCCAGCTAGAGCATTTTTTAATTTTTGAATATAATCAACTTTAACATTATCTTCAGATAATTTAGCATAAGTTAACTTAACACCTTTTAACTTTAAATTATCAGAGTAACTTCTCATTGCACTTAAAAACAAAAGTATCTTCAACTTGTGGTGCTTATAATAAGTGCATAAGTCATAGCTTTCTGCCATAAAAAAATCATGTTCAAAATACTGTTTATAGTACTTAGCAGGAAAAAGCTGGTTTCCTAGTATAACAACTAACTTCTTAGTCACAACTAGCTATTCCTTTAAGTTCATTTTTTTAAATAGTGGTAATATTTTTGCTTCATTAAGAGTTAATAGTTTTTTTAAATATGACCCAGCAGCATCTACCATTAGAGTCATCTGAGATAACCTCTTATTAGAAATTTCAGTTTCCATTCCTTGACTGTTAGAAGTACTAGCTAAGCGGCAAGCTGCTTTAATTTTTAGAAGCATTACTGACTCTCTTTGAGAGAGAACATCAAAAATCACATCTTTTATTTTTAAGTTTGGAGCATAACAAAGAGTTGGACCTTCCTTTGGGCATTCTAATATTACATTATACACTAATAAATCTTTAATTGTCATGCTGACTAAAGACTTAGACACTCCCAAGTTATCAATTAAAAAGTTTGCATCCACTGGCTTTTCAGATAAAAAAATTAAAGCCCAAACCTTGCCATGTATTTTTTTAAAACCCCAGTACTGTATAAAATTTCCAATTTCTTCAGTTAAGTTTAAAACTGATTTACTTACATTAGCACTCATAATTATACCTACCAAACTATATAAAGTAAGATCCCAGACCTAATTGTCCAAAATACTGTTCTAAACCAGTTTGTCATAACTAGTTTGTTAACTAATTTTTTATTGTAGCCTTTTAAGAGCTTACCGTGGATGGGAGCACTAACGGTAAAGGTAACAACCCATATGGCAATTAAAAAAAACATTGAAAGTACTTCTAAAGCTTTAAAATTAGAATTTGAATTAAATAAAAATACAAGACTAGCACCTAGCTCAGTCAACATTAAAGGGATCACAACACAGGAAATTCTTTTACCATGAAATAGAATATAATTTTTAAATTTTTCATGAGATATGAAGTGAAAGCTTGGGTAGTGAACCAGCTGAATAGCCCAAATTAAGCCAACAAGTGCTACACAAGTGTACAAGCTAATATAAAGGCTAAGCATTAGCGCTCACAAACTTCTTCTGGACATTCATTGTTACGAAACAATGGACGTACATTTGCAAAAACACAATACCCAATATCAAATAGTGGTCTTGAAACTTTATTTTTGGCCATATACGAAAGCGGCTTAAAACAATTTAACTCATCCCAAATTGCAACAAATCCATCTACAGCAGTTTTAAATTCCCCAGACTTATCTTTAACGTGAAATGTTTTGTTAAATTCTCTGCCTTCAAGGCCATAGGTTTTTTCATCAAAGTTTGGGTTCGAAATGTCGATGAATTCAATTTTTTTATTTATGTCGATTTTTCTATAATGACTTATTTCTTTTGTACAAAGAGGGCACAAACCATCATAAAATACCTGTAATTTTTTATTTTTCATAACTTAAGTATATATGTACTTCAACAATTGTTCAAGCTTTCTTGAACAATTAATCGCTTTTACTTATAACCATTTGAATTAATTGAATTATTTATGTACTAATAAGAGATAACTTTGTTAACAGGGAGAAAATATGCGCTATTTACACTCAATGGTTAGGGTTAAAAACTTAGATGATTCCATAAGGTTTTATAAAGAGGCATTGGGCCTAGTGGAAACTCGCAGAACAGAAAACGAAAGAGGGCGGTTTACGCTTGTATTTTTAGCAGCCCCAGGCGATGTAGATGGCAATAAACCAATTAACTCTCCACTTATTGAACTCACTTATAATTGGCCCAATGAAAATGGCCAAGTTGAAGACTATGGAAATTCGCGAAACTTTGGCCACTTAGCCTTCGCAGTGGATGATATTTACAAAAAATGTGCAGAACTGATGGATATGGGCATAACACTTAATCGGCCACCACGAGATGGTTATATGGCCTTTATTAAATCTCCAGACAATATCTCAATAGAATTACTACAAAAAGGAAAGCCTCTTGAACCAGTAGAGCCTTGGGCTTCAATGGAAAATTCAGGAAGCTGGTAATTCTTTCAAGTCACTTTTCAAATAGTTAATAATAATGCTATTAATTAATTCTTTAACCTTTAAAAAGGAACCTCAATGACTGAAGCAAATAGACCACCTAATTCTCATAGTGTTGTATTAGGCTATATCCTATGGATTTTTGG
>CALLBC010000174.1 GCA_938001965.1 uncultured Bdellovibrionales bacterium
CTCATGAAAACTTATCGGCCATAAACAAGATTATATCTACAGACTTTAGTATTAAATACCAATTTTAAAGGTCTTAATTTTTAGTACAGAACATCCGTACGATACTCAGAACATTACTACCTTCTTTAAAGTAAGTATGAAATTTAGCTTACCTACTATAAGGGGTATAATATGAAAAGAAGAAATTTTTTAAGAAATACAGGGCTTTTGCCACTGACTCTATTAAATTTCTCTGATGCCAATACTAAGGACAATAAAAAGCTACCACAAAATATCCATTTACTTGAAACACGTACTTTTGGAGCTGGTTTTCTAAGAGAGACCACAGATGATACATTCTGCTTTTTATACTCAAGTGCTAATAGTGTTTTTTTTGAGAAAATTATGAATAGTACAACTTGGCACTTCAATAAAGAACTAAACATTTATATACACAACAATAAAAAGAAAGTGGCATTAAATATTGATGAATATCAATTTAAAAAGTTATTAAAAATACCTGAAAAAATAAAAAGTCTGTTAAGAGTTAGAGATTTTGAGGTAACAATTTTAGATAAGCACTCGGAATATATTTTTTTTACATTTGAAGATGCTGACTTAATAAAAAAAGAATTAAATAGTGATAGACTTTTGCTTATATAGTTAATAACCAATACCATTAGCATAACGAATGATCTTACCTAAAGCTTTATAAATAGTTGGGTGCAGATCATCAGGGTTTTTATATTTTACTTTTAAAGTTTTTAAATCAAAAACTAACACATCCTCTGTTGCAAATAAAATAGCGATTTCAACTTCAAGTGCTGTAGCTATTTTTTTTAAAGTTGTTATTGATGGGTCTTTACGGTCGCTTTCAATTTGTGCAATGGTGGATTGGCTTACGCCAGATAGTTTTGCAAGCTCACTTTGTGACAGCTCTCGTGAACTGCGTAGGTACTTAAGCCTTTCTGGTAATGAATACTCTGATATTTGTTTTGATTTCTTTTTAGCTTTTGCCACTATAATACCCCCGTTAACTAGTTATTACTTATAACGGTATAAAGTGTTAAAATCTTTAGTATTTAATTATATTTTTAAATAGAATATATCTCAGAGAGATACATTATTACTCACAGCACTTGACTTAATGCGTTATATCGAGTAACTTATATACAAACACTAAGAGTTAAAACAGTTTTAAACACATTTATAAAAAACTCATCTTAAGAACCATCTCAATTAAACACACATCACTTGATTTAAGCAGAACACTCATACTGTTTACAGAACATCTAAGCTTTAGGCTAAGGAATGTACCGATGATTAAATTGATGAAGTTTAAAGATAATTTAAAAACACAAATAGAACTAAAAAACCTCAAATTAGGCGAGATTAGCAAAGCCACTGGCATCCCCAAAAGCACACTCAGTGAGTGGACTGCAGGTCGCGAGCCAAAAGTATCTGAAAACTTACTTAGGCTTGCCCAGTTTTTAGAAGTAAGCCTTGAGTATTTATTCACTGGTAAAGACACATTACTAATTATTAATAAGCAAGAAAAAGCTAATGTGTATTTTAAATTAGACGGAGAAGATTATTTATTAAAACTAATCAAACTAAGTAAAAACTAAAGGAGACAAATAAGTGGTACGTATATTAAAAATTCTATTAATCGGTTTATTAAGTATTACATTTATAGCCTGCGAAGATGCTGAAGACATTGCCAGTAAAGCTTGGGTTTACGGTGAGCACTATGAGTATAGTGACTTACCTGAAGGCTTTACAGTAAACAGCAGTGGCCAAATCGAGGGCTTTGAAGTGGCCTTCAGTGATTTAACTACAGTTTGTGGATTTCATTATTATCAAAACAGTGACAATGATATTTTTTGGGTTAGAGAACAAGCCGGAGTATATATGGCTCAAGTAACTGGTGGGCCAATCGGCTTACCACTTTCAGAGAATGATTACCCTGATGAGTTCACAACCTACCCGTTTGAAAAACTACAAATGACTTCTGTGGGACGCTTTGTAGTTATAAGCTCATTACCAGCTTACATAAGTGGCCCTTATGGTCTGTGGACCAGAACTAATCATCAAGATGACCCAGTTCATGATGACTGCTTAATGATACTGGATGGCCCTGCTAATTCACTTAAGCATTACAACCATCTAACGGATACTTTAACTGATATATTTTAAACCAAAGTGGATTTTATGAAAAAAATTATACTAAATTAGTAAGAAATTTTTAAACAAGACTTAAGTATATTAATAACGAACCGAGATGAGAACTTCAGAAAGTTCCAAATTAAATATTCCGATATAGATAAATAACATTTAATGATTAAAACTAAAGAGGGCTCATGAGCATCGGTAAAATTGAAAAAGTAGACTTAAGAGATGTATGGAAACATGAAGCAAAAGACTTCACAACTTGGTTAGCATCTAACTTAGAGTACCTACAAGATATTCTTGATATTAATTTAGAGCTGGATGAAGTTGAAAAAAAACTAGATCTTAGTAATTACTCGATAGATATTTTAGCGGCTGATGATGATGGTGAAGCGGTAGTTATTGAAAATCAGCTTGAACGATCTAACCACACACACTTAGGACAAATACTTACATATTCTGTAAATCAAGAAGCAAAAACAATTATTTGGATATGCAAAGAGCCAAGACAAGAACACATCAATGTGATTAACTGGCTTAACGAAGAAACGGACAAGCAAATTTATTTTCTAAAAGTTGAAGCCTTTAAAATAGGACACTCAAAGCCTGCGCCTTATTTTTCTGTTATCTGTGCGCCAACAGTAGAGGTTAAGAATATTGGGGCTAATAAAAAAGTCAGTCGGGAAAAGAAAACACAACGTATTAATAGAAGAAAAAATTCTGATTGCATTATCGTACCAGCTAGAAAAAAAGGTTTTGAAGAAGTATTCTTAGGAGAGAACCAATGGTATGCAATACGTATGAGAGAAAAGTATACTGAGCAAATAAAATACATTGCTGGCTACCAAGTAGCACCAATTAGTGCAATTACCTATATAGCTGAGGTTGAAAAAATAGTACCGTATAAAGACACTGGTAAGTATTTGGTAAAGTTTAAATCTAAAGCCAAAAAAGTTAATAAGATTTTAGCGGGAGAAACAAAAGTCCAAGGCCCATGCTATGTTAATTATGCAGATCTAATAGAGTCTAAGACAATATCAGAAGCATTTAACAGGGCTTATGAGCTTAAAAAAGCGTCTTAGAACTATGTAATAAAGTAACACAACGTTATACATTTTGCCCCAATATTAATCTCCTGTTATACCCTGGACTATGTCCAAGACCAAAGCCATTCGATTATCAAAAAGTGATGAAAAGCTCATTAATGAATTTTTAGATAAAAATCCGTTTTTTGATTTTTCATCGTTAACCCGCATGGCCCTATTACAATTTATTCAAAACCCTCAAATCACACTACAGCCTGTTAAGACAAAATCTAAATCTGTGAACAGGAGTAAAACATTATGAGTGATAATAAAACCTTAAGAGAAAATATTCTTAAATTTACCAAAGCTAATGAATATGGCCCGATTGAAACACAAATGAGAGCAAAATTAGAGAAGCTCACTGAAACTAAGTACCCAGATACTTTTGACTGGAGTGTTTATGATAAATTAGCCAAACGATATGAAGCTAACCCTCCCCGTGGCGGAGTTGTTTTTAAAACAAATTTTAAATTAGTTAATTATCATACGTCTTGTAACAAATGCCATTACGCTTTTGAAATAGACACCTACGGCAGGGGTTGTATACACGACTGTGTTTATTGCTACGCCAAAGATCAACTCACAGCCCATGGCTTTTGGAATCGCCCTATCCCTTTTCCTGTTGATATTTCTGAAATTAGAAAAATTATGTATACAGTATTTGAAACAAATAAACCTAATAAATGGCGCCATGTCTTAGAAAAAAGAATACCTGTGCGCATTGGCTCTATGAGTGACTCCTTTATGTTCATGGACAAAAAATATAAAGTGACACAAGAACTCCTAAAAATACTTAACTTTTATGAGTATCCCTATATTATTTTTACCCGCTCAGACTTAATCGCTGATGACACATATTTAAACTTACTCAATAAAGATTTAGCCTCTGTGCAGTTTTCAATTTCAGGTAATAATGATTACTTAACTAAACGCCTTGAGCCAGGAGCTCCTTCAGTTGAAAGAAGGCTTAAAGCCCTTAAAAAAATTAACGAGGCTGGCCTATGGACAACAGTACGTATTAACCCATTATTCCCTAAGTACCCAGACGGTTACTATTCTGACAAAGAAAGCATCAAGAAACGTTTTGGCGATAAAAACATACCCACACTTGACCTTCTTAATGATGAGTTTATGGATCAACTTAAAGAGGCCAAAGTACCAAGCCTACTTGCTGGCTTCGTTCGCCTCAGTAAAACAGCTATTAACTCTATGAGTAAATCTTTAGATATTGATTTAGCCAGCTTTTTTAAGCCTGAGTTTTTAGCTATGAAAGGTGATAAACGCTACTCCGACCAAGAAATTGCAGTTTACTATATGCAACTAAAAAAAGCTGCTGCCCAAAAAGGAATACGCTTTAACACCTGTTATATTGGTAATGGCGAAAAAGATTACTATCAGTACCAAGACATGTGGGATAACAAAGGAGACTGCTGTGATGCAAAAGGTAATGTAAAAGCCTTTACTAAAAGTAGCCAAGAGATACCTTGGGATAAGCGTATAAAGCATGCCAGTGGCGGAAAAAAAATAGCCGAAGCTTCTATGAAAATTGACAAAGAAATGCAGGAAAAATACTCCAGCACAATTGATAAATACAAACACCTACAACCAAAAATACAGGAAATAAATCTAAATGAGTAAAAGCATTCCTGGGTTAAATATTCAATGGCCTTGGAGTGAGCTTTTAATCAGCGGTAAAAAAACTGTTGAAACTAGAAGCTACCCAATACCTGAAAAATATATTGGCCAAGAGTTAGCCGTTATAGAAACACCGGGCCCTAAAGGTAAAAAAATGGCCGGTATAAATAAGGCTAGAATTATTGGGACAATAGTTTTTAAACAGTCTTATCAATACAGCAGTAAAAGCCACTGGCTCAAAGAAAAAAACAAACACCTAGTTAATAGTGATGACCCTTTATATGGCTATAAGTCTGATAAACAAAAATGGGCCTGGGTAGTTGAAGCTTACAGACCTATTAAGCCATTCAAACCAGCACCAACCCCACGAGGCATTATTTTTGCCAAGAATTGCACTATCTAAGAAGCTTTCTTAATAGCTTTCTCTGATTGACTTAATACAACTAAAGAAGGGTCTGCAAACCACAGCATCCAGTATAAATCCCAAGAGTATTTAAATTCTTGTTTGAGCCTTTCACCACTCACCCTATTTTGTAAACTTGCATCCATTACAAAACGTTTATTCTCAGGATCAATAGTTAAACCACCAAATTTAAATTTAATTTTAGATCCATGTTTGTCGTTATTTAAAAACTTTTTCAATAAATTGCTATCGTTATCTGTAAAGTAACTTCCTGTTACTAACCCACAACTGATAACAAGAGTATGAGAAACAAAGTTTTTCGACAGTTTCATAATTTTTTTCTTCAGCTCTTTTTCCAAACCTATTTTATCATCTTTATTAATTTTGTATAAAAGATCTAAAATAAAATAAGTTAAACTATGTGCTTTTGTTTTACCTTCTCCAGTATAGCAACTCTCATCAACTTGCGCTGTGGAATTCACCCAAGCATCAACCATATCATATGTGTAAGTTAATACTGACTTATTTTTTTGAATACTAAGACATTTTCTTAAGCAAACATCGGTTTGTTCAAACCTTGATATCTCCTCTTTTGGGTTTAAATGAAACTCTGCTCCATCAATATATATATAACCTGATTCTAAGCCATTTCGTATAATTGTAAAATCTGGCTTTGTATAAGGTATACGACAGTTTAGATATACTTTCTTATCTGCAGTTCCTGCCACTACTGTTGGATGTTTTAATTTTTTGCTTTTTAAAACATAGCTTGGCCCATCAGAACCTATATTTTCTATAACAGAATCAACTCCTGGAACTAGGCTTGGGCGAGATTGCATTAAACCTTTGGCAAATAATTGCTCAGCAGCAGAGTCAAAAATACTCTCTTCATGCACTTCTATGGCCAAACCATGATCACGAAGCTCAAAATCACTACTATTTAAAAATCGCTCAAGCCACTTTAGGGCACTCCCCTTATTTAATTCAATATGCTCATATTGGTTAGCATAAGTTTTTAAACAACTATAACAGCCATTTTCACAATTACAGCTTTTAATATGTTCATAAGTTTGTTGAAAAATATTATTTATTTTTTCAATACCACTAATTTCAGTGTTGAGTTTATCTCCTTTAAAATCCATTAATGAGCGTAAATGCCCTGTACCACCAGGTACATTATCATATAATGTAACAATATACTGAGCCATATCACTATTTGCATTTTTTAACAATAAAGTACTGTCTATAACAATATGACCAGGATCCCCTTTTAAATAAGTTCTCATTGCTAAACTCAATACAGATTTTAATGTTGCCACTTGATTCTTTCTATCGGCTATAAAACGCATAACATCGGAGTTAATTTTACGGTAAAGCCCTAGAGAAATAGTTTTTGGCTCTTCATCTGTATTTCTGTATTGGCACTTATAATCATGGTGATTAATAAATTTACCTTCTTTAAATTTTGGTACGCCTTGTACTTTTTTTACTGGTACAGCAAAACAAGATTCACACACTTCAAATAGTTCCGCTGTATTATTTTTTGCTGTTAAATTACGATTAAAATGAAATATATCGGCATTAGTTTTAAACTCAAAGGCCATCTTATTTTTGGGGCTTATCCAAGTGGCTTTATTTGATTTTTGAATTTGTTTTTTACCTGAAGTATAGTTAATAAAAGTTTCAATCGTTGCCGGTGAAGTAGCTCTGGACTCTTCTTTATCCATAATTTGAGCATAATCAAAACTTGTGTTACTAACTACTTCTTGTAAATTCAGCATGGGCGCAACCGGCTGCCCCTCCATTCCACAGCTTGGGCAGCTGCCCTCAGTAACTTTTACCTCAACCTTTGTAACACTAGTACATTGGGCGCAACTTAAATAATAAGTTAAGTCCTCTAGCCGCGCTTTACTTGCTAATCTTGTAATAGGCACCTTATAGCCGTCTAGGTAATAATTAGCACCTGGAGCAAACTCCCGTAAAACACTTAGTTGTGGCCTAGTGAGTTGTCCTGTTTTAGTTTTAAAGCGCTTTTTATAATCAGTCTCATTATGGTCAACAGGCAATTTAACTTGGTACTCAAGCTTTACACCCTCTTCTGGGAAGGCGTAATTGGGCAATATGCCCATACTACCCAATTGACTCAATATGTACTTAGACTGTCCTTGTTTTCTTTGAAAAAAATGAGTTTTACTTTCTAGTCTTTGTATCTTTAAAGCTAATTCATTTTTTTTACTATCTTCAATATTATTATCTAACATTAATCTTTTAAGTTTTTCTTTTTCTTCATTTGATTTTTTTTCAGCTTTTAATGACTTTATTTTATCTTTTTTAATTTGCCTTAATAAAGACTTTATACCCTTATAAAAAACCTCTTCATTTATATTTACTTGTAAAAACTTAGTATATACTTCAGTTTTAAAATTAGCTTTATTTTTTAAGCCTAATGCAATACTTTGTAAAAATGGTGATACTAAATTTAAACTCTCATTTTTTAAAAATAAAAATAAACTTGTAAAATAAGTATGCTCCCAAATATTTAATAAATCTATTTGGCTGGGGTTTGGTATTTGTAAGTTTGGGTTATTAGCAGAAAACTCATCTAAACAATAAGCATTAAACTGCCTAATAAGTAATTGTTTATTCCTGAACTCACATCCTGGTGTAGCAATTGGCCCACTATAAAATTGCTCTGGATTTTGCCAAAAGTGCTCATCATGCGGGCGTTGTTTTGCCACAATTATATTAAAAGCATTCCCACTACTTCTACCTGCACGGCCTAAACGCTGTCTAGCATTTGCTAAGGTGGCCGGAAAGGACCTTAATCCCACGCCTGATAAACTACCAATATCAATACCCATTTCCATTGTTGGCGTGCAAGTCAATACATTGATTGGGTGATCCTTATAATAGGGCTTGCCCTCACCGCTTTCGTTCAGTGATTGACCTGGTAATAGGTTACGCTTAAAAGCCTGCTCTACTAGCTTTCTGTCCTCTGAATCTAGCTGACTGGTGTGAGGGTGAGCTATAGGCATTATCATTGGTCGCTTAAACTGCCTAGCCATAAATTCTAAGTAATCTTTTTCTTCATTTTGTGCTTGAGGCTTTAAGCTCTCTGTCATTTTACCTTGGCAATGATTTAAACTACAATACTGTTCACTTATAGCTAAACCTACGGCCTCTATATGCTTACATGTATCACAATGTAGCAACTTTGTTTGCTTCCACTTAATTGTTAAACTTTCTGGATTAAGTGCTATTAAATCATTATTTAAACTTCCTGCTACACGTACTAAACCTAATTCGTTATTTAGTGCACTATTTAGTAATACATCATAAAAATCTACTTCGTCTGTTTTATTTACACCATGCTTTCTTGCCCATTTTGCAAACCATGTATTGGTACTTTTACTGCCAATATAATGTATTGGTTTTTTAAATTTAACTTTTTTATTTGGGTTATCACCTAGTTGTAATAACTGCGGAGCTGACGGGAAAAATAATGACTTTAAGTAAGGCTGCTGATTAGTTAAGGGCCAATAACTAAAACTCTTTTGCTCATAGCAACTCTTAAGCTCTTCGTTATATATGGTTCCACTTGTTATAAGTCGCCTTAATATACCATATACAAAAGAGCTTTCATTTTTTAAGCCAGAGTACTTACTTGATCTATTTTTTAAGGCCGTAACAATTTTAACCCAATGATCTAAAAGCTCTTGCTTAGGCTCAAGCGCCACTAAAGTGGTTTTTCTTAAGGACCAACCTAAGCTTGAGTACTTAGAAAACTCAAGCCAAGCCTCCCAATGTAGACGTGAGCATAGTTGTTTTAAGTGATCATCATTATACAAAGTGGAGCTCTTACTTTTAACTTGCCATCTTTCCCATAAGTCTTTTGGTACGATTTGTAATAATTCAAATTTAACTTTATCAGTACCAAGCTGTTTAGCCCCTTGCCATAAATTCTCAATGCTATTTTTTAGCTTGCTTAATACCTCTTTAAAGCTTTCATCTTTTGTGTCTTGATTGATTTGCTTCAATAAAAATCGTCTAAAATTAAACCTAAAACCACGAGCTGATAAATAGCCTGCCTGGTGGGCCGTGTCTTGTAAGCTATCATTAAAAATTAAAAACTTTTTATCACTAGGGTTTGAGCCACTGGCCAAAAAGCTATTGACCATCACTGAAGTCAGCATACTGGCACCAAAAAAACTTGAGTGCATAGAGTTTTTTTTGTCACAAGAAGGGCAGCGTTCACTGACGTTTTTATTTTTTAAACCTTCATCTTTATTTTGCTTTACTAGTATAACAGGAAAGGCTCTTGTGTCCTCTGGTGCCATGGTATAAACTTTAGATTCATAGGGTAAGGCGTAAAAAACTTCGCCAGTGTAATTATTTGGTTTTTTAAATATATATAAAGCATTTTTATCTTTGTAACTGCTTTGTTTAATGGCGTTTAAATCAGTTTCTATGAAAATTTCACTGCTTTCATCGTCTTTTTTTCCACTTGTCATCCAACCTGATAGTCCACACTGCATACAATTCACAGCCGGTAAATAAACAGTACTTGAATTACTTACAGCCTCAGCATTTGTGGGCCGGTAAAATTTAGTTTCTGCAGACAGTTTACGTAGTAGTAAGGGCACATTTTGAACCCATAAACTTGTTGTTAACGGAAACACCGCAGCAGTTTTAAAGCGCCTGGCATAGGCTATTAAATCAAAAAATTCACTTAAAATAAATTTATCAAGCTCAAGCTCTTTGCTTAAGCTTTCAATATGAACCCCTGTTTTTACACTTGAAAATATTTTATGCGTTATGGGGTGAGCTAAAAGCCACTCACCCAAGGCCTCAGGGTCAATAGGGGCTTGCCAGTGTGTGCAAATATTTTTTATATAACTATCAAAACCTGGGCCACCAGATAAAATTAAATCTATATTGGGGCTTTGTATTTTTGGAATTTTAATTTTGGTATCTATTTTTTTTAACACATCTGTGCTTTTTAAACGGCTTTCACCAATTACATTTTTACTAGAAAATTCTGAACCAAATAAGGTTGTGGCAAACTCACATAAAGCTTCTATACTTTTTTGACTGCCATCACCCACTGTGGCTGAGGTTCCAGCACAGGCAAAATTTTTATTTAATTTTAACCGCAGTCGACGGATTAAACAGGCCACATCAGCCCCTTGTGCCCCATCAAAGGTATGCAGCTCATCGAGCACTAAATAATTAAATACTTCTTTAGTGTCGCTGCCCCAAAAGTTTTGCTCCTGTGGGCGCATAAGCATAAAATCAAGCATGCGGTAATTAGTAAGTAATATATCCGGTGGGTTTTTACACAGGCTTTCGCGCTGATCAATAATCAGTTTTGGGTTATCGGGGTCGTGGGCTTTATTTGAGCCTTCATTACCAGTATAGCGCCCCACTCTAATTTGTTGATCTACGGGTAAGTTTAATGACTCATTTAATTGGTTTGCCATTTCACTTAAACGCTCCCCCTGATCTTCAATAAGGGCGTTCATAGGGTATATAATTAAAGCTTTTACCCCACCTGTCTTACCATTTTGTTTACAATTTATTACATAATCCATTATGGGGTTAATAAAACACTCAGACTTACCACTGCCTGTGCCCGTTGTAATTAATGTGTTAACAGCTTTAGTATGCTTTAGCTGTTTATAAGCAGACATTTGGTGTAAATAGGGCTTGTATTTATTTTTTAAGCTCGGGTGTAAGGGAAAATTTTCTGTGCTTGCTTTAAAAGGTAGTTTTAGCTGTATATGTGGCCCCTGTATTATGGGTTCATCAGCAAATAGGCATTTATTAATGGCCTCACGGGTATCAATGTCACGTGTGTATAAAACTGTGTGTACAAACTTTTTTAGCTCGTCAACAACATCTAAGCTCATGCGCATTGGTAATAGTGGTTTGTTTATTTTAGTTTTTTTTGCATCCATAATATTTACTTAACCTGCTTTATCTAAATTTTTGTTAGATTGTTTTTTACTGCCACCTTTTTTCGCTACAAACTTTTTCAAATTTGTTTTTTCAGCTTTACCAATGATTTTTGCAAAGTGGTCGTAAGCCTTACTCATAGCCTCAAACCTTGGGAAGTGATACTTTTCAGGGTTAGGAATTTGCCCTTCTCTATCTTGAAAATTATTTTGTAATACGCCAAATTGTGAGCGGTATAAGTTTAATAGTGTGTCTTTTTCAAAATTAAACAGCAAAGCCACAATAGCATCAATTTCACATAAAGCTTGGTCACGGGCCTTGCGGTCACGAATACAGCTATTACGCACCCATTTTTTTGTTAGTTTGCTGTAAGGTAGTTTTGGTTTAAAATCACTACCTTCAAAATCACAGTCTTTGAAACTTTGACTAAACTGATCTTGCCACAGCTCTTGGTAGTAGGTGGAGATACTATTTAGGCGTAATGTTCTTATTGCCAAATGTGTGATTAATTTTGATTTTAATTGATTTTTATTTAGTATAGGGAGCTTTTTATAAAAAGACTTTGTCAAATTACTACCGGAGATTGATCTACAAAAAAAATCATAAATTAATGATTGTGATAATGATGTGACTCTTATTAATTCGCTATAATTTTGAAAGCACAATGTATTAATTCCATTTATATGTGCGACACCAGGGGGTATGATTGCAGTTTGCAACGTTCTCTCGCCTTTAGCACATATCATACTTCTAGCAGCCATTCTATATTTATCAATCATAATTTCACCCCAGTCAGTCTGATTTAAATATTTACTGGAGCTGAGGCCTTCCTTTGTAATTTGATAGACTGTATCAGGATAATAGTTGTCTGGGCACTTATCTATATTACTTAAATCAATACGATTGAAATCAACATTACTTTTTGCTTCTTGGTTTGGCTGTTTAAATGCAGGAGTAGCTACAAAAATATTTGGCCCTGTAATAACAGACTGACATATTGATTTTGCCTTTCCTGGTATTCGAGTAATCAAAGATTTTTTTGAAGAATTTGCTTCATTGAATAATTGTGTATATTCAAATTTATCTAACAACACTTCATGCCTAGCTAATGACTTTATAATATCTAACTCTACTTTTCCATGAATAATGGGTAATCGTGTTTTTAAAGGATTTGAATCACTATTTAACTTTGCAAGCTCCTTTAATGTAACCTTATCAACCAGTATAATTCTATCTGGGTGACCAGCCAACTCCCAACCACCATCACTATTTTTCAGTCCTTTATAAGTGCTATTTAAACTTGCAACCCTACATTTCTGTACTGTTTCTGAGTGATATAAGTTATTTATCATTTTAAATTCTACATTTTTTTTACCTTTAATTGAAATGCTTATTACAAATTCAATTAAAGGATGTACATCTTCAAATAATTTAATTGTATTTATAAACCTGAAATAAGAGCTTAATTCATTATAAAAAGTTGGACGTATTTCTATACAACCCTTATCAGTCAATATACCATCTTGAGCTAACAACGCATGTGTACCGCTTATTTTTGTTAGTTGATAAAAGCGTTGATAAAAATACCTATAGGTATTGGATTGTGACTTATCTTCAAAAGTATAAGTATTACTGTTCTTTAAAAAGTTGGCCGTACCCTCAACTTTAGATTTTTCATTAATATAAGTAGGTATATATTTTTTATTTTTATCTAAAAAGTTGCCATATCTTTTGGTTTTTACCTTGGCATCGCCCTTAATTTCATTAATACCGGGACTGTAGAGCTCAAAAAAGTCTGCATCTTCCCATCTAACGGGTGCCCAAGGTGGGTTACCTAAAACTAAATCAAAACCTTGATTACTTTCAAATACATCAGCAAACTCTAAATCATAGTGCAGAAAGTTCATTTTTAAAGCTACACCACGGGCTATAGTTAAGAACCTATAACCACTTTTCTTAATCTGGGCTAATTGCTCTTTACCGTACTTTAAATTGGTTTCACTTAAATACAATAATCCATCAATAAATTGCTCTGCCGTGGGTAGCTGATCTAAATTTTCATGAGGCCAAAACCAAAATGAGCACCAAACATCCATCATGGTCCTTAAGGTATTGTAGGCTGTGTTACTAGTGCGGTACTCGTTAAATAGCTCTTCTTTTTCCTGTGGGTTATGGCTTGCCATAATTTTGTCGTTATATTTTGTGATAAGACTTGTGTGTGTTTTATAAAGGCTTTGTACTTTTTTATTAAGTTGATTCATTTTTTTGTGCAATGATTCATCTTTACTGTCATTTTGCCGGTTAGAAGTAAACTGCTTTAATTTTTTTAGTTTATCTTTATTAGCTATATAGGGTTTTGATTTCTCGCCTAGTATTTTACCTTCAATATGTGGCTTTAACATATTGCTATTCAAGTAAAACCAATGGGGCATATCGGTGTCTGGATTTTTATGTTTATTAACCCAAGCGCCAATTAAAGAATTACCTGTTTTTAGTTTCATATCTAAAAAGGGTAAGTGACCGTCTTCGTGTAAGCAATTTAACCATAATGAAATCTTAGCAAGCTCCACGGCCGTAGAGTTTAAATCAACCCCGTATACACAGTGGCGCATAAGGTGGTTTTTAGCCTGTGATTTATAAAAGTGGATTGGCTTTGGTTTATATTTTTTTATTTTACCTAGTTCTACTTTACTGTCTGGGTTACTTAAGGCACTATACTTTTTATTGTATATTTGTGAGGCCTCTTGCTCATAGTGCTTAGCCATTCGTGGTGAAATTTCATCGACCACGGCGTTTAAAAAAGCACCTGAACCCATGGCAGGCTCTAGTATTTTTAAAGTCTCCATTTTTTCTAGGCTTGGCTTTTCACCCAATAAGTTATCAACAGCCTCTTTGGCTAAAAACCTCGTTAATACCTCTGGGGTGTAAAAACTGGCTGATAGTTTACGGTCAAGCCCACGGGCAGTTAATATAAATTGATTTTTATTTTTAGTGACAGACCTTTTGTTGTGATCCGTAAGAATTTTTGCATCTTTTACAGCAGCTTTGTTAACATATGGTACATATCTATGGGCTGCTTCTTTTTTACTTTTTGTCAGTAAAAATACTTTTTCAGTAAGTATCTCTGGCTTTAAAACCAGTAACCCCTCATATACCGCACCCAGCTGATTTAAGCCCAGAGCTGCATAATGCACGCGGTGGGTTTTAGTGTTCTTTCCAGTACCTGTTTGTGCCAGTGATATTTTTTTCAGCACCTCTTGCATAACACTATCTGGTATTTTAACCGCTTTAAAAAGTGGTGTGCTATTAGGTGAAAATAACTTTACGCCAAGGCTTGGGAAGTTAAAGCCTAAGGCATTTGTGGCCTCTGGGGCATCGCTTTGATAGGTATTATAGCCTTGGTAGTAAATATTAAAGGATTTTTCTAGAGTATTAAATATAAAGTGGCTCTGTGAGCCTTTGCTTGTAAGATAAGGTTTTTCTGCAAGCTCTCTTAGCTTTTCAATACTACAACTAAGCTGATAAGCGCTTGACTGCACTGGCAGTGCCCCTTTTGCTTGTTCTTGGCTTTCTGTGAACAGCATAAATAGCATTCGGTAAATATATTTTAAGGTTTGATCAAAAAGCTCTGTGGCGCAAGCCGACCTTACTTGGGCGTCTTCTAAGTTTTTATTTTTCCAAATATTTAAATCATGGTTGTAATACTGATCAAGCACTTCATCAGCTATAAGTTCAATACTTTCACGCACTCGGTCTCTAAGTACCTTTGTAACTGCCGTGGCTTTTTTATAGGAGTTTTTGTCTAAAGTGTCATGAAAGTTAGCCGATGAACTTATTGGGAAGCTTTCAGGGCTAAATAAACTATCAGCAATGGTATAGTATTTGGTGGCATTGATTTCACTGTAAAGGCTCAATAAATCTAGCTCTAAGTAGCTTTGTGGGCCTTCTTGCCATTTACCACGTTCAAGTAAATACATTTTATTACCTGAATTTACGATTATAAACTCACAATCTGTTTGATCACCATCAAATATGGCTTCAATTATATTTTTAATGGCTAATGAATAACTTTTATTTCTATTGTCATTAACTAAAAAAGCTTCTTCTAAAAAAAACTCGTTATCTGTTTCTTTATCAAAGCCTAAGCTTTCATCAAATTCACTGGCTGATTTTTCAGGGTAGTGGCTTAATAACCAAAGCTCTTTACCACCTTTAAACCTAAGGCTTGCCTCAACTGGGGCTAAATACTTGTGCCCATTAATGGTTAATTCACGCTTTGGCTTATAGTTGGGTGCGTTTTCTAATTGATAATAACCAAGAGCTGAGTTTAAGCTATTTATTAAACTATCTCTATCTGCAGTTATATTTTCAGTACTCGTGGTTTTATCACCAAAATTAAGTAGTAATGGCTCAAGCTCCCCTTTTAAGGATTTAAACTTTTGATCTTTTAAACCTAAGGTTTTTGCATCACTGGCTAAGGAGTCTTCTAAATAACTTTTGGGAAAGTAATTGTTTACTGATTTAAAACATTTGATCTCTTTCATTTAATAACCTTCTGTTGTAAAAATAGCTAAGATAGAAATATCTGGCGTTGATTCTGTGGCTAAACTTTTTTGTATAAACTCAGTTAAGGCCACACTGTCTTTTTTAAGGGTTTCTAGCTCTTCACTCGCTTTTTTAGCCACTGAAAAATGCCCACGGTGAGTGGCTGATTGTTTTTGTTTTGTGATTTGATTTAAATAATCATAACGTGTCTTTTCCCAATCCTTTATGCGCTTAATTTCATTTTTAAGGCTTTCTTTTTTAGAATCTCCCCTTTTTGTACGGGCATCTACAACATGATCGCTCATCCACTTTAAAGCCTTAGGTGTTAGGTTTTGTATGCGTTTAATAAAAAACGGACTGAGCTGGATACCTTGTTTATTGGTACTTAAAGCTTCAGATACCCATTTGGTGATTTCATGGGTTTGGTCAGGCTCAGTTAAGTCCACTATTTTGTCGCAAGTTTTTGAACTTTCATCAAAAGAAACAAGCTCCCAACCTTGAAACACAGGCTCATTAAGCTTGTTATAAAGTGTACCTTGCATTAAAAAATAAATACTTCCAGGCGCACCTTCAATATTAATTACAGGTACCTCACTGCCCTGGAATAAACCTAAAGCTGTGTGCTCAAGTAAACCAACCATTGGGTGTATTTCATTCATATAGGTCTTATCAAGCGACTCTGAGCTGTTGTTCCTAGCCTTATAGTGTTGCGCCATTTTTAAGCGATCTATTTCAAATGTAAGCTTATCAGTATCTGGTCGGAACTCTTTTGGCCAATGAGTGGTTATTTCGTAATTCATTTTTTTGTCTAGCTTTAATGATAGCTTTGTTTTAGCAACTGTATCTTTTTTTATTTCTAGATTCTCAACTTCTTTCTCTAAGTTTTCTACAAACTCTACCGGACTTGTTTCAAAAAGTGTGGCTAGTGGACGCTTTTTAACATTAGTGGCCCTTATTCTCATGCTGTTAAATAATTCTTCCAGGTCAGTCGTGGGCTGTTCAGTTTGATTTCTACTGATTTGCCCATCTTGGTAACGCATTGTATTTTCGTTTTCTTCTTCTGTGCCGGTTGAGAATCTTTTAATGGCATCTTCATCCATATCCACGGCAGCTTGGCTTTTTCTTTGTTCAATTTTATCAACAATCCAAAAATCATCTTTTAGTTTTTTTAAGTCTGGAGCTTCGCGGTTAGCGGTTAAAGCTTCACTAGCAAAGTAATATATATGAGGTTGTTTTTCTTGACCAAGGCGATCAATACGTCCGTTACGCTGTTCTAATGTGATTAACGACCATGGTAAATCAAAATGAATTAATCGATGGCAATTGGCATGTAAGTTTAAACCTTCACTAGCCACATTTGTGGTCACTAAAATATTTACTTTTGATGATTTTGACTGAAAAGCCTTAACCACTTTATTTAAATCTATGTCAGTGTTTCCGCCACTGGCTGTGGCAAGTAAGCTTCCTGTTTTTTGCCTATCTTCTTTTGGTATAAAGTGATTTTTAGCTAAGTCCTGTTTAATTAAGTTTTCAGATAACCACTCCATTGTTTTTATTCTCTCTGTAAATATAACAATTTTATTGGTTTCAGTGGCAGGCTCTTTATTTAAAAAATCAATGAGGTGCTGAAGCCTTGTAAAATTTGGCGTTACTTTATCACTGCTTACCTTTATATTTTGTAAGGCATTTATAGCTTTATAATCGTCAGTATCTTCACTTGTCTTTTCCTTATTTAATTTGCGCTCCAGTTGCTTTATTTTTTTGCCTACAGTTTCAGATAAGGCTGCTGGGCTTGATAAAAAAGATTTAATTAAGGTGGTTTTAAAAAGCTCCTTAGCTCCATTTCTTTTTTTACTAAACTTATCTGTGGTTAAATCTAAATCATGAATAGATTGCAAAAGGGCCACTTCTTTTTTATTAAGCTCTACTTTTTGCAACAGTTCTTTACGAGGATGCTGGTTAATTCCAGCTCCTTTTAAGCTAGCCCTAGTTCTACGTATAAATACATCTTTAATATCATCAGCTGTATAATCTTGGTCACTTGGTATTAATGTTCGATCAAGCAACTTAATTAAACTGGCAAAACCATATTTAGTTCCATCATGTGGGGTTGCTGACATTAAAACAACTGCTCTTGATTTATCTGCTAAGCGTTTAGCCACCTTATGGCGGTCTGAACCACCTTGGCCATCTGTACGATCTGCCACATTATGGCACTCATCTATTATTAAAACATCCCAGTTGCAGTTTTCTAGCAGCTTTTGGTATTTTTTAAGCTTTAAAGTGTCCACACTAATAATGCATTTATCGTAATGGTAAAAAGGATTCATCGTTGAAGGGATATCTTGCCTTAAGCGCTCTAAACCTTTTGAATCTAAGCGATGAAACGGAATTGAAAACCTTCCCCACATTTCCATTTGAAATTGTTCAAGGACGGCTTTAGGCACTGCACATAATACTCGCCTTGCTTTACCTCTACGGATAAGCTCAGATAGCAAAATACCACACTCAATGGTTTTACCTAAACCAACGGCATCACCTATAAGTATGCGTGGGCGCAGTAAGTTTAAAGCCTTGTGTGCAGGCTCTTGTTGATACTCGAGCTCTTTTTCATAAGCCCCGTGCTCACCTAAGTATAAAGCCCCGTTGCGTGGTAATAGTTTACGTAAATGGGCCTCAAGGTATGTCCTGGTTCTACGAACTTTAGGGCTAGTATCAAGGACGGGGTTAACCTCAGCTGGGTTTATCACCTCAACCTCATCTATATCGTCTAGAAAAATAAACTTTTCACCTTTTACTAAGCCCGACAAGCCTATGGCCTCTAGTTCCCAAACCTCATTATTTTGCCCGTTAGCTTTTTTAGTGGTGTGAGTTAGAGCTTTAGTGATCTGCCACTGCTCTCCTCTACAATTTATTTTTTGTCCCTGATGATATTGCTTATGCACTTTTAACTTCCTTGTTGTTAATTATTTTTTTAAGTTCTACTTGGACCTCTTGATCTAATGTGAATTCATTTATAACAAAATTTAAAACCTCTTGGTCGTCCTCTAGCCCATCAAGTTCTGTAAAATCGCAAATTGCGTCTTCAGAGCAAACTAAGTATGAAATTGCAGCTAATGAATATGGAACATGGTTTTTATAGGAATCATTTTTACAAACTGCCAGCAGTGCTTTAGCTTGGTTCAATAGCTCTATTGCTAAATCTTTATCTAAAAACTCATTTTTACTAAGAGCATTTTTAAAACCTTGTTCAAATGTGCTTAATGCTATTTCTAAGCGCCCTATCGTATCTGAGTACCCAAATACCTTTTCTAAATGCTGTTTAAAGAGATTCACTGTATCTGTATTCTCAGATACTTTTTTTATATCTATTAATTTCTTTTTATCACTCAAAACAAAAACCTTTCGTTAAATGGTTCTTGTTTATTTTAAAGTGATAGAATACATGGGGTAGTCTGGATTTTATTGTAATGAATATAGCCTAAAATCTAGTAATCAATAATAATGTATAATTAGTAAGTTACATTAATTACAAATAATATTTGCAATAGTCAGAGTTTTGACTGGATCATATTTAGATGAAAGTTTAATCGATAAAAGTTTAGTTGTTCTACACCCAGATTATATATTCAATACTCAGAACACTCTAGTCACTAGTTTAATAACAGTTTTAGTTACAGAGATAATATGTCTCCAACAAAGGTAGGAATATATTAATGTAAACAGGTGCTTAGTCCACCTGAGTAAATATTAAAGTGTTAGGAACCTAACAAAGCTATAAATCCTCTAATAATTCAGATACTGAAATGCCGTAGAGATTAGCCACTCTATATATTGTAACGATCGTTACATTTTTACCAGTTTCTATTCTTTGTAGATACCTCCACGATGGCCAGCCATGCTCTTCAGTCTCTTCAAGGGTCCAACCTTTATCTTCACGGATAGCCCTAAGCCTAATACCGAGGTTTTTTAAAAAGCGTTGTTCTGACTTTATTTGAGACATATTAAGATTATTGGACTTACGTCCGATAAGTAGTACTACCGTTATTAGGTAAAATATTTATTAGATTCTGGAGGCACCAATGAAAGCTAAATTTAAAAGTAAATTAACTGCTATAGTTAACGACACTAAGGATTTATACAAATCTAGTGGTATCGACGAGAAGGTCACCAAAACAAAAGAATTTTTGGATGAGACTGGTGTCACTAAGAAGGTAAATGATGTTTCTGATTCTGTCGGAAATCATTTTGATGTTGTCTCTGGCACTAAGCAACTAATTCTCGTTGAAGAAAGACTAGAACTACAGGCTAAATATAATGATCTTTTAGCACAAAAATTAGACGAAGCCCTTACTCGAATTGCAGCTCTAGAACAGTCTTTAAAAAAAGAGGCCTCATGAACTTAAATGATTTTTTAAATAAGTATAAATCTAATGGAACTAACATAGCCTCCATTACTCAAAAATGGGCCAACGAAAAGAAAACAGACGACTTCTTGGGTACGCCACTATTTGGTGCTGTTGTTGTTGGTGACTACTTAAATGGGAGCCTATTAATTGATAATATACCCGAACAAGTTCCCGACGAGATCCTATCAGCAATGAAAGAAGTGTTTTCAAAAAAAGTAAAATCTAATTTAGATGCACGTGACTTTATATTAAGTAACATTGAGAAGGGTGACTCTTCTTTAACAGGAATGATCAGCTCTTTGCAAGGTCGGATTGGTGAATACCATTTTCAGAATCAATTTGGCGAGTTAGCAGAGTTAGCTAAAAATCCTAACCAACAACATTGGGACGTTAAAGTTTCATTAGATCAACAGCCTGTAAACTACGTACAAGTTAAAGTTTATGATAGCCCCAACCAAGCATTCGGAGAGCTTCGCAAAATTGATGAAGCATTAACAAATGGAGAAGTTTTTGATGATTTAGAAAAGGTTAATAAAATGAGTTTTGCAGTTAATAGTGAAATCTATGATGAAATCAAGTCGAAGGCTGAGCTGTTAGATAATAAAATTGAAATTCTAAATATTGGAGCTACAAGGGAAGAAATCAGAGAAGGGTTGATTGATACTGTTGATCAACACGATGTGCTCTTTGACGGTTTTTTTGAGAACCTATTAGGCGGAGCCATTACTGGTGCGGCACTACATGCCGGAGTTAATGGTTACTTATTATATACAGGCGCTAAGAGCTCACAACAAGCTATTGAGGATACAATCTACTCAGGGATGGTCTCCGCTGGTGGTATTGCAGCTACGCTAGGTACAGAGCTCCTTATGGCAGAAACTCTTTTATTATCAGCACTTGGTGGCCCTTTAACACTTGGCTTAACTATTGGGGCAGGTGTAAGCACAAGAGCCATCTTAAAGAGGGTTGCCAGCCGCAGGTTCCTTGCTCAGAGGCTGGTTGAAGGGAATAAAAATATTAATTTGATCATTAATAGATTTAATGAGAGGAACACTACTACTGCAGCTTAAACAAGGAATTTAAATGGAAGAAGATAATTTATTTTATAGTTCACAGCTGCTAAGCGAGCAAGATGAAGCTATTATTTTTGAAGCTTTCTTTGATGATATAGCTACCCCTAATCAAACAACACCTGAAGCCGATGCTCTACTAAACGCACTATCCTCAGTAGAGCTAGAGATTGGTATTTTGTACTATGCTATCGAAAAGACAATGTATGAAAGCAGGCATCGCCTAAGGAAAGATACCCAACTGGACCTCCACTTAGTCTAAAAAACTAAGCTGTGTCAGTGCCCTTAAGGCGGTTGGATATAGAATGAAGTTAATAGTCAATTTTGGCTATCAA
>CALLBC010000175.1 GCA_938001965.1 uncultured Bdellovibrionales bacterium
CTTTCATATTTATTTTAAAACTATTTTTTCATAAGGGGAAAAAATGAAGCAGAACGTAAAAGTAATATTATTGATAATGGCATTATTTCTTAATGCTTTTACCATTGGTTGCGTTAAAGAGCGCGCGGATATAATTGATCCAAGCTTAGAGGTTGAAAAGTCTAAGCGAATTAAAAAACTAAGCTCTTTACAGACTTTAGGTATTAACCAGGGTAAATTTGATTCAGATGATTCAATGAATTTAACTGACGCTCAGAAAGCTTCTGGAGACCATTTTATTACTACTGGCTCATCCGGAAAAGAACAAAAACTTACTAATGCTATTTCAATTAAAATTGAAAATGATCAAGTAGCGTATAAAGCAACTGATAAAGATGGCAATGTTGATATCAAGCATATCAAGATACCTAAGCTTGTAGGTATTGTTGAATCTAGTAACCCTGTACTAGATAAAGCAATGGCTGGTATAACTATTCAAGCAAAAGAAGATACAACTTATAAAGTTGTTTATAAAGCGTCCCCTTCGCACATTAAAGTTTATCGAGTTTTACCAGATGATGAAAGAAGTTCTTATTTAGAGTCTACTATGATTAAAGGTACGAATTTGTCACTAATTGGTGGAATTCCAGTTACTTACTACAAGAAAGTATATAAAAAGACATCTGAAGGTAGGGATACTAATGTTTTAATATTCCAAAAGCTTGATGCTGAAAACTATAAATCAGCACAATACTTTAAATTAGATGACGAAGAATTTGATAGATTCGAGGCTCAATCTAAAGTTGATTACTTTCCTGCAGACTATTTTACAGAAGGTGAGTGGTACTATGGTTCAACAATTGTATCAACTAAGCCTGGTCAAGAAGCAAATATTGGTTATGTTTCTGGTTCAAGAGATTCATCATTTCAAAAAATTGCTACAAAGATTAAATTTCTACAACAAAAAGGTAGTTTGCGTGGTGTGAATGTTGTAACTGATAAGCGTATTAAAATTACTGATGAGAAAAGAGACGATGTTATTAACATTCCAGTTGTTTGGACGTCTTATATTCAAGAACAAGTTGGTTCCGATGTCGAATCGTTAAAAGAAATAAACGACCCATTAGTAGATGAATTAGATAGAGAGTTTGGATTGTTTAATTTTAAAGATGCAGTATTAGGTACTGGATCAGCTGCGGCCTCAGTTTTTGGAAGGTTCAAGGCAGCACAAGAAAGCAGACAAGAAGTTATTACCCAAAGAAAATTAGACAGATTTATGATGAATTTGGGTATTGCGTATGACAATCATAATATGGATGTTAATCGATTATATGTAAAAGCTGATGATGTAAAACGTAAGTATGAAAATTTAAAGCTTAAAAAGAGATCTTTGGTTGATAGATTATATAGTCTTGATAATGAAGATTATTTTATGAGTGAAGATGATAAAAATAATATAGCTAGATATGAGAGTCATTTAGAGGCTTCATTTAATGGTACACATAGTAAGACTGGTTGTATTTCACATGGTGAACATATTTATGACAATGAAGAAGGTAGTGCTGAGGGTAGGTTAAGTGCTTTATTTAACAACCATCAGTTAAAAGATATTAAAGTAAAAGAGAATAGTTTTAGTTTTTCTATTTTAGAAAAATCTACTGGTATTGTTGTAAAATACTCTTTTGAGAGAGTAAAGAAAGACTCTAACTTTAATCCGCAAGTTTTATTTGATAAAGATCAAACAACATATGGTTTTTTTCAAACAGATAAATTTAAATTTGCTGACTACCAAGATAGAACTAAAAGAGATAATGAGAAAAATACATTAAGAACTCTTTTAAATAAAAATAAAGATAAAGGAGTTGTGAAGTTTAAATTTTCAACGATTACTCCTACTATTGAGGAATTAAGAGCTGACCCTAATAGGTTGAACATTGATTACCGTGAAATTGGTCATCGAGTTGTAAACTATTGGAACCGTGTGTTTCAATTAGCTAAAACTAATATGGAGTTTAAAATTGTAGATGGAGATGCAGAGGTTGGTGATCTTGATATTCATATCATTAACATTGTTGATTCTGTTGCTAGTGGTAACTTATTTGGAGTTGGACCAACGATTTCTGATCCTGAAACGGGTGAAGTAATTTCTGGTACAGTGAATATGTACACAGGTTTATTTAAGCAGATTCAAGCTGGTAAGATTAGAAATTACATCCGTTTTGAAACAGGTCAAGTGAACGAAATTGGTTTGCCTAAGGAGTTAACTAAGGTTTCTCCTAGTTATTACACAGGTATATTAATTGAAAAAAGATGTCCTGAGGTGATTGAATTTATTAACGGTTTTGAAAAGCTAGATAAAGACTTACTAATTACTTCTGACTACGAAAATAAAGTTGTTAACTCTTGTATTGAGAAAACTGTTGCAAAAATGCTTAGTGCAACACTCGCTCATGAAATGGGCCATACACCAATTCAGTTAAGACATAACTTTATGGGTGAAGCTGATGCTAATAACGGATTGAATACCTATGCTAAAATGGAGCAGGTATATCCTAAAGTTCAGTTTCCAGAGTTATATGAAGAGTACTACCCTGATGAGAGGCTATTACCTCAGTCTAACTCAATTATGGAGTATAATGATGATACTTTAGACTTTCCAAGTTTATCTATGCCTGGAACTTATGATGTTGCAGCTGTAGCCTTTGCTTATGGAAACAAAGTATTTAAAAAGAAAGCTGATGGTAAAGCTCTTGGTGAATTGGTTCCAATTACCCATGAAGTTTCACTTGCAGAGCAGAATATTAGTGACTTAGAAGATTTTAAATTCTGTACAGATTCAGATGCGTCTGCGCGTTTATTTGGCCCAATGTGTGCTAGATGGGTGTATGGTAAGGATCCAAATGAATTAATGGACTCTCATTTTATGTCTTACAGATATTATCTTTTATATGACAACCGCAAGTTAGATAGAGGTTTGTTCTTTCCTAATCCAAATAGAAGGTTAAGAGCAATTGGCTTAATGGGTGATATTTACCTGCAGTGGCGTAAAGAGTTACGTGTACTATTTGGTGATAATAGACAGTATTTAGATACAGTTAAAGTAGAAGATTTAACTAATGAAAGCATTAGAGAACAAGCAAAAGGTAATGAGGAGCTATTAAGTTATATTGGTGTGAATGATAAGTTTTATACTTATATGAAAGCTATTTCTGAAATACCGAACTACTATTGTGTAACTTTAGATCCAGAGACTAAGAAAGTTGATGTGATTGAATTTACTCAATTACAGTCAGAGTATGCTAAAACTGGTAGTGAAACTGTTAATGGTTGTTTAGATGAGAATTTAGTAAAGTTTGTTGAATCTAAGCCTGTAGACAGTAGAACTATAGTTAGTGAAATTGGTTATCCTTTACAAAATGTGAAGTTTAGTACGAGTAATGATGAAAAGTTCCAGTCTGTAGATATTGGTGGAATTTGGAGTGACAGAAAGGCTGCAAATGAATACTTGTATGGGCGTTTAAGTTCTACGCCATCGGCAATTAACTCAATGCGAGGGTTTGCAATAAGATTATTATTTTTAGCTAATGAAAAGAAAATTCAGCCGGCCTTAGCTGATGAAAAAAGATTTTTCTTTAAGTTAAAATCTATGGCTGAAAATAGTGTTTTAAACGGTTCTGATATAACGAATTTTGTTAGTGAATCTATAGCTGCAAATACGGATGTTGATGTTGCGACTATTGAGGTTCCTGATTTTGCAAGGTTCCAATCAGAGTGGGTTTTAAATGCTAATAAACTAGTTAATTTAGTTAGCTCTCTAAATGTTCCAGGAATGGGGCCAAGAGATATTAGGTCTCATTATAGGTTAGGTTTAACCTCTGATGGTAACTATATAAACCAGCTTATGGGAGCTGGAGCAATAGCAAACTTTATTCCAACAACGGATAATAGGTTCTATGCTGCTTTCCCAGATAGTTTATTCGTGAATTTAGCTATGGATAGATCTAGTGATTTACATTCACCACTTGGAATTGTAGACCCTAGAAATTTAATTACTCCTACTAAAGAGAGTATTTTAAATTACCAAGCGCTTAACAAAATTAAGAGTGCTATTAATAGAGCTATACCAATTAATAATAGTTCATTAACTAGTATTAAATACACAAGTGCTAAGAGAATGTTTGGTGCCTTAGCTAGAGGAACAGTTGATGATGTACAGGAAAATGGTCAGCGATTATTAGATGAAAATGGTCAACCAAAACCAGTTAGGAACTTAATAGATGATGTTATAAAAGCACCACAATTATATAAGTTCTTGGGTATGATTAATGCTGTTGCAACTATAGAGAAGGAAATTAACGATGCGAAGCTTAATGGGCAAACATCAATTACTTCAAGTATAGGTGATAAGGTTATTGATGTTGCTAAATACGATGAATACTTTAAACAAGCGCAGTTAGATAATGACTTTGTGTCACTAGCTGAAAATATTTTTAAAAATGTTTTTGAAGTTAATCGTGTTGAATTAATGAAAGAAGTAACTGGTGCTATTATGAAAGGAAGTCCAGAGTATGTAACTGAATGGAATAGAAGATTGGACGAAAAAATTGCAGGACTAGATTCTAGCTCTGAGTATGATAAAGATGAAAGAAGGTTTTTATCTACGTCAATTTTAGGTTTGTTAAGGTCTTTAGGCCCAGTTCCATTAAGATAATTATTTAGGAGATAATGATGAAAAAATTAATTATATTTTTAGTAAGTATATTAACATTTGGTGCAGGTGCTCAAGAGGCGCCTGGCGATAAAGCAATGAAGTCTTGTGTAAATGATAGGTTTGTTCAAAAGAGTTACCAAGTGGTTTCATCTTTATTGAAAAATCAAATTGCTCAAGCTAGAAGTGAAGGTGCTAATAGAGGGCAGGTTGAAGCTTATATTCAGCCAAGATTAATAAAAATGATTGCCCCATTTATCAATCAAACAAAGGATGAGAATGGGAACTTATTAATTGAGGTTATAGATGAAGACATTATAACTGCGTATACTCCTTTATGTAACTCTTTGTTAGAGCAAGGGTTTTATGCAGCATCAGCTTTTGATGAAGATAATGCTAGTTATAAACTTTTAAATAAAGGACGTAGTGCTATTCAATCAAAAATTCAGGAAAAACTTGATCTAATCGAAGAGTACAAAAATAAAATAGCTGAGCTTGAAAAAGAAATCTCTCCTGACTTAGCTGATATTGAGAGAATTACTGCTGATATAGAAAAAATTGCACTTATCCCATCTAAATCAAGAGAGGAGATGGTTGAGGCTTTAAGGTCTCCTGAGGTTATTGCTCTTGCCGGTGATTTAGATGTTTTACTTGAAGAGAAATTTTCTGAATCGATAGGCATGGAAGTTAATATAGGTGCTAATCGTAAATTAGCCTTATCAGGAGAGTCCGAGCCGCAGCCTGAGTCCAAAAAGCCTGTAGCAGAAGATGAGGCTGCTGAAGAGTGGGTTCCAGAGTTTAGGGATTAGGACGAATTACTTAATGACAAATTATTTAAATGCCAGGTATACCAATACCTGGCTTTTTTTTAACGTAAATCTGTGGAGATGCAGTGGATATATATAAACATTTAGTTAGCCCTGAATCAGAAAGAAATGACCAATGGGAAGTTGATTTCTTAGCTAATCTAAAAAATATTAA